>JAHOYU010000217.1 GCA_019038625.1 Candidatus Latescibacterota bacterium
GGGGTCAATACCAGAAAGACTAACTCATGTCATGGGGGAGTTTAACGGGGAAAGGTCAGGAGAAGGTCAAATAAAATAAGTTATGAGGCTTAGGAAGCGTCTGCGTTTTCTTTGTGCAAATGAAAGACACCGTATAAGTAGCAACTTGAGAGTGTTTTGGTCTGTTTTGTTGCTACATAATTTTCATCATATACCCGTCCCTGTCTCCGTAGACGGTCTTGATAGAGCCGTTATAAAAGACGAAGCGATACGGTTTGAATCCGACATATCCTCCGTAACTGTTTTTCGCATTGACTTGTACTTCCAGGATATATCCGAACACATGCCTTCCTCCATGAATAGGCGCATGCGTAAGATATCCCTTATAAACCGTACCCCATTGATACTGTGCGGAGCCTGGATCTTTCAGGTGGCCGGTTAAAAACCCTTCCGCTAATGCCTGAGCGTCTTCCTGGGAGATATGGGTTCCATAATCAGCGGTGTCTAGCTCTGTCTGACTGGGAGGGGCCGCGGCGCAGGAGCTTAGGAATAGCGCAAATAGCGCTGTGAGTAATATCAGGCTCTTCAAAATCGTCCTCCTTTTATTCCGTCTACTGCGGGAATAATGTGTCATCCCCCGGAAAGGTAGTAGTTTTAAGCATATAATATCGTATCATAGGTAGTTGTAGTCGTCAATATCTTTGTCCCTCCTGAAAACTCCATCCCAGCGAAATCGATGGTTTGATTGATTAAGTGGGTCCAGAAGACAGACACCCCGACCCAATCGAGCGCAGGGGGGACCCCATGTAAGTGGGGTGGTCAGATATCTGGCTCCGAACTGTAAATATATATCCTGCAAAACATGATGTTATGATGTGGGAGATGGTGCTAATGTGATATTAGATACGTTGCCAACATTGCAGCGATATCTGTTATGCTAGTTCAAGATACATTGTGTTAGCAGTCTCTCAGGCAAATGGCGAAGGCGAGGGATAAATAGTTATGCATGAAATCAACTGCCCGCACTGCAAGAAAGCGTTCAAGATTGACGAGGCTGGGTACGCGGACATTCTCAAGCAGGTTCGCGACAAGGACTTCGAGCATCAGTTGCACGAGCGGCTCGAATTGGCCGAGCAGGACAAGCAGAATGCAGTTGAGCTTGCGACAACTAAGGTCACCAGCCAGTTGGAAAAGGCGGCTGCAACCAAAGATGCTGAGATTCAGGGCCTGAAGGCACAGCTCGACTCCATTGAGGTTGCGCAGAAGCTCGCGATTACCGAGGCGGTCAATGTAGTCGAGAAGGAGCGCAACGAACTGAAGAGCGGCCTTGCGCAGGCGAAGATTGAGATACAGCTCGTCGAGAAGTCGCTCAAGGACAAGTACGAGACGCAGATCAAGGATCGTGATGATGCAATCGAGCGCCTTCGGGATATGAAGGCTCGTCTGTCGACTAAGATGGTTGGCGAAACTCTCGAGCAGCACTGCGAAACCGAGTTCAACCGTATTCGGGCGACGGCGTTTCCGAGGGCATATTTCGAAAAAGACAACGACGCGCGAGCTGGCAGCAAGGGAGACTACATCTTTCGTGACTCGGATGAGGCTGGCACTGAGATCGTCTCGATCATGTTCGAGATGAAGAACGAGAGCGATGAAACAGCTTCCAAGAAGAAGAACGAAGACTTTCTTAAAGAGCTCGACAAGGACCGGAATGAAAAGAGCTGTGAATACGCGATCCTCGTTTCACTTCTTGAGTCTGATAGCGAGCTTTACAACACCGGCATTGTCGATGTATCCCACCGTTATCGGAAGATGTATGTCGTCCGACCGCAATTCTTCATCCCAATCATTACGCTGCTGCGAAACGCCGCCCAGAACTCACTGAAGTACAAAACAGAGCTCGCGCTAGTGAAAGAACAGAACATTGATATCACGAACTTCGAGAACGAGCTCGAGGCGTTCAAGACTGGTTTCGCCCGGAATTACGAACTGGCGTCCAAGAAATTTAAGAAAGCCATTGATGAGATCGACAAAACCATCGACCATCTTCAGAAGACCAAGGATGCGTTGCTCGGTTCTGAAAACAATCTCCGTCTTGCCAACAACAAAGCCGACGACGTGACCATTAAAAAACTGACTAAGGGTAACCCGACAATGGCTTCAAAGTTCGCTGAGCTCAAGAACGATGATCCTGAATGACACGCTCACCCAGCCACCGCCACCCGACCCAATCGAGCGCCGGGGGGACCCCATGCTGGCGGGCTGGTTAGATGTCTGGCTTCCACTTTCAACAACAATATCATGGTGAGAACGAACCAGCACACACACCCTCGACCCCAGTAGTGCCCACCACTTATTCTCAAACAAATCAAAGGGATAGGGGATTAGGGAGTAGG
>JAHOYU010000218.1 GCA_019038625.1 Candidatus Latescibacterota bacterium
ATCTCGCGAGGGTGAGCCCGAGTGCTTCGTTTTCTCTCGCCGCGACACGTATGGCCGGCACTTCTCTTGGCATGAAGGAACATTTCATTGGCGAAGCATATGGATATCAACGTTCATACGTTGAATTTATAAAGGACAAGACCGGCACGAGTCCGAGGGGCGGGATGGTGATGATAACAATCAACGATGACGAGGAGGAGGACCCATCCATCGATCCGAATGAACTTCCAGTGTTCGACTATGCAGCGAGTGATATGAAGGCCGATTTCCGTGCCGCGGCTATAGATATCGGTCTGCTCGCGCTGTTCAATATCATTTTCTTCGCTGGAGCGTACACGGCGTTCCTGCGATATGATGTAAGGTAGATACGCGGTCTATACGGAGGAAAACGATGTTTCGCATACTTGTACTGAAAGAACTGAAGGTCTACTTCACCAGCCCGAAATTCATTTCCACGTTTATCGCGTGCAGTATATTGATCATCCTGAGTGTGATGGTAGGGATCCAGGATTACAAAAACGATGTCAAGCGGTACGATACGGCGAGGCAGCTCGAGCGTCAGGTCCTCGAGGAACGGACCTCATGGGCCTATATCGGGACCAGGGCATTTATCACGCCGGATCCGATGAGGATCTTCGTTTCGGGGATCACCAACGATATCGGCAGGTTCTCGGATGTCAGTGCCACCGAACAGGTGACTCTGAGAAGCAGCACATACTCGAATGACCCGATATTCGCTGTCTTCCGGCTGCTTGATCTGAATTTCATCTTTCTCATCGTTCTTTCCCTGTTCGCCATCCTGTTCACATACGACTCGATAAACGGTGAACGCGAATCGGGAACGTTACGATTGACGTTCTCTAACGCTGTTCCGAGAGTGAAATATATCGCCGCCAAGTTTGCGGGCGCCTGGCTTGGTCTGGTGATCCCGCTACTGGTCCCGATGCTGGTAGTCGTCTTGATGGTGATTCTCTCGAAGGTCCCATTCGAGGCGAGACACTGGCTTGACTTCACGTTATTTGCGGGAGTGGCTGTCGGCTATTTTTCCTTTTTTATCGCTCTGGGAATATTTGTCTCATCAATGACCCGCCGTGCGAACGTATCGTTCCTGATCCTTCTTGTCGCATGGGTCTCGCTTACGCTTATTGTCCCGAGAATAGGCGTGATGGCCGCGAGTAAGATCATTCAGGTGCCATCCGCGGCAGAAGTGAATGCCCTTGCCGATGCTTTTTCGAAAGACCAGTGGAAACAATACACCGAAGGCCTGATCAAGACATCACGCGAGCGAAACTCGCTCATGGCGGATATGACCGAGGAGGAGCGGGAAGTTTTTCAGGACGAGAACGAGTGGAACTGGATGGAAGAGAGTGACCGGGTGAGAAAGGAAATGCAGACTAATATCAAGGATCATTCCCGCAGGTTGCAGGAGGAGCATACCAATCAGTTGATCGAACAGGAACGGCTTGCCTTTCTATTCGTGCGCGTCTCGCCGGCGTCCGCCTTCCAGCTTGCGACAATGAATATCGCCGGTACCGACACGGGGCTTAAGCCGAGGTATCAGGACGCGATCGAGAATTACAGAGACACCTTTCTCGATCACGCCGCTGTGAAGGAAAAGGAGAGTGGAGGGGGTATGGGTGGAATAAGTATCAACTTTGATACGGAAAAGGGAATATCGGTCAGTACTCCCCGTGACAGGCCGACGATCGATATCAGCGATATGCCGATGTTCATGCCCCCCGCAAGGACCATCGGAAGCGTGATCTCGGAGACGATGACCGATCTCGTTCTTCTTGTGATCTACACGGTGGGAGCACTGGCAGCGGCTTTCGTGGCATTCCTCCGGTATGACGTAAGATAGAATGGGGCATGGCTGATGTCGGGCTGTGCTTTAAATTGAAATAGAAGAAAGGGGGCACTATTGAAGTGCCCCCTATTGATCAGATATCTTTTCTGGTCACTTGTTTTTCAGGATCAACCGCCTCCGCCGCTGCCTCCTCCGATGCTAAGGTTGAGGCTTTCAAGGAAGTCGATAGCCTCGCCGATCTCCGGGTCACCGATTCCAAGCTCAAGCATATCCCTCGATGGGTCTCCCGTCAGGCCGCCCACGTTAAGATTGATTTCCGGGTTCCAGAGGTCGTAGACGATTTGTTCCACCCAGGCCAGCATGACCGACTGAAGGGCGCCTTCCTCGATCATGCCCCTGCCGCTGACATGGTTAAGTTCGGCGGCCAGAAGCTCCCGGACAAGTGCTTTCATCGGGTCCGGAGAATTGCCTTTCAGAATCTCAATAGCCTCGGAGAACTCGGAGCCAGGAGTGAACTGGAAGGGATCTTCCAGGAAAAGGCCCTGTATCTCAGCCAGGAAACTCATCATCTCCTGTGCGTTGTGCACTATCTTTGGATTTGTATGGCCCTTCTGGGCTGCACGCATCTGTCTGACCCAGAATTTCGGAGTCTCGCCGTTTGTCAGGATCGTGCCTGCCTGGATCTCCTCGATGATGTCATCCGTCCTTGGATCGAACCCGAAGAGGTTATCATACGAGTCAGGCC
>JAHOYU010000219.1 GCA_019038625.1 Candidatus Latescibacterota bacterium
TATTTGTGTATTGCGCTGGCCTCGATATCAAGACGATGAGAGGCGATAGAAGTGTGTGATGCCATGTTCGAGGTAGATATCTAACTTCGATCTGATCTTCGCAGAGTAAACCCGCTTTCGAAGCGATAGAAAAGAGCTCCCACAACACAACAAAGAACTACGTTAATGAGAAGGAATCTTTGATCCTGGCTTACCTGCAATCCTGTAAAATGTTTGACTGTAATTCCGACTATAAAGAAGTACGCCATCTGAACAAGAAAGATGTGATAGGAAGCCTTCCCGAAATACCTGAACATCCGACTGAACCAACTCATATCATCCCTTGAGAAATATTTCAGCATTATCACTACAAGCATCAGATCCCATACATAAATAGGAGCCTTGTGTATCCTCCAGTTAAGATCTTCAAGGATCCCTGCATGTCCCGTGTTGAGGGCCAGGATATAGACAAAGCCTGTCATAGCACCCAGTGTCAGGAATATCTTGTTTCCTTCAGGTCTGAAAACGATAAAAACACCCAGGGAAATTGCAATTAAGTACCGAAAACAAAGCAGTCTGTATAGAGAAGGTTCAATCCCGTACAGATGAAGCATGATCTCTATCCCTACATCAACGATGAAGATCATTATCAGGGCCCTTGCTATTCCCTTCCTCAATAGAAGATAAAGAAGAGGGAGAATCAGCAGGCACTGAATGATGACAGGGATATAGAAAGAACCAGGCCCCCAACCACCTCCAAGAAATGATTTTATTATTATTATGGAAAACCATGAATCGATTCTGACTGGCGTAATGAGAAGGACAAATATTGTTTCTATGATAAATATCAGCAGGAAGGGCCTCAATATCCGCCAGAACTTTTTCGATAGATAATTGAGATCGTACATCTGACGCAGATCCGTCCACCCTCTCCTGAGATAGGACTGCGCTCCGTTATAGCCTACCAGGATCATGAACACTGCGAGAGCCCTGAAAATCGTGTATCGTACCGGAAGAACGTTCCCTGTAACATTATTCAGAGAATGCGCTATGACGACACAGAAAATCGCCACTCCCTTGACCATATCGATATTGTTATCTCTCTTCATTGTCTTCTCACTTCAAATTCCCAGAATACTTCATGAAATAGTAAAGCGACCCGACGACCCGTTTTCTCTTATCCTGGATATGGTGGTTTCGCCGCATATCCCAAATTGAATTTCTGATATCATGGATTAAAGCAAAAAGACTGCCACAAAGTCAACGGGGTTGATCAAGAACCTGGCCGGATCAAGTTTTCCCTTGATTTACACCGCTCGTGTAATTAGTTTCTTCAAATCAAAGTAATTGTGACCCTGAAACGGATGATTCTGAGGAAGTGAATATGCCTACATACCATTACGCTTGTGAAAAATGCGGGCATGAGTTCGAGATCGACCAGAAGATCTCCGATCCCCCGAAGAAAAGATGCCCCGAATGCCGATGCAAGGTATTCAGGGTAATACACCCGGTCGGACATATACTGAAAGGCTCCGGTTTTTATAAGACCGATTACAGGACCGAGGACTTCAGCAAAAAGGAACTGGCTGAAAAAGAATCCTCAAAACCTTCCATAAAATCTTCCCCGGATTCTGACAGCAGCAAAAAAGACAAGGTTTCGAAAAAGACCGCAAAAGAAGACTGACACCTGCTCCCTGGGCGTAATCACCTATTATTTAAACAGGTTATGGCTCTACGCCATTGACAGGCAAGGCTCCCTTATGGTAAAATTCCATATCAGGAGGAAGATCATCGGCTATTCAGATATCGACAGGCTGGTAGTAAGGCGCCCAAATCCTTCGCTGCAGATAAACAGCCGCCAGGGAGAGTTTGACAGGCGTCACTTCGCTTATAACGAGAATATATCGAAATTCCATCTTGAGAATGAGATGCTCTGCTCTCTCCTGGATATCAAGCCTGGAGAAAGGGTGCTGAATGTCGGTGGCGGAATAGGGTTCACCCTGTACGAGCTGGCCAACCTCGGCGTGGAATGCTTCGATGTGGATATCTGCCCCGGCGACTCGCAATTCGTTCAGGGGATGGCTGATTTCTACGGCCTCGATATCAAGGCGATGAGAGGCGATAGTTGTGCCCTGCCATTCGGAAATAATATCTTCGACTCGGTCTATTCCAAAGACACTTTCGAGCATATCTGGGATTTCGAGACCGGGATGCGCGAACAGATAAGAGTCCTGAAACCAGGTGGTAGACACCTTGTGCTTGTCGGCAACCTGTTCAATCCCCGGACATTCTACAGCATGTTCGTGAAACGCTTCATCGATAGCCGCGGGAAGTCCGGCGGGCTCAAATGGCTGCTGACCAAACACCGGGCCAGGATAGATTTCGGGATAGGATGGCACGGCAAGGACGAGGACTGGAAGACCCTCGGCTGGTGGAAAAAAAAGATGAAAGGCTTCCCCGAACTCGAACCTCTCACAATAACGACGACACGCGCGTACAATTATCCTGACAAACTGGCCAACCGTATATTCAAACCCTTCGTCGGTGGGCTGATCATACTATCGAGAAAAAGAACCTGATTATCTCTTCGAAAAAAAGGCGGCCTCTTTTAACAGGAGCCGCCTTCGTTATTATCACTCAAAACGGCATTGAGCCGCGAGCCTCAGATCAACCTTTCAGGATACCATCGATAATCTCGATACCCTTGTCGATCTCTTCATCTGTCACGTTCAGTGCCGGACGGAACCTTACGGTCTTCGTGCCACACTTCAACGCTATGAAGCCGTTATCCATGCATCCGTTTACAAAGGTGTCCCTGCTCGGGCCGTCAGAGAAGTCGAAGGCACAGAAGAGTCCGAGTCCTCTTACGTTGGAAACGCTACCGGGATACTTCGTTCCCAGTTCCTGCAATTTCTCCTGGAAATAAGCGCCCATCTTCGCGGCGTTCTCTACGAGGTTCTCATCCCTGATGACCTCGAGGATCCTAGTCACTCTGACCATATCGATCAGGTTTCCGCCCCATGTCGAGTTGATCCTGCTCGAGACCTTGAATACGCTGTCTATTTCGTTCAGTCTCTCGCTCGCAGCGATACCGCAGACCTGCGTCTTCTTGCCGAAGCACATGATGTCGGGATTCACACCGTAGTTCTGATGCGCCCACCATTTTCCGGTCATTCCGAGTCCTGTCTGGACCTCATCGTAGATCAGGATTATTTCGTTGTCGTCAGAGATCTTCCTGAGTGCCTGGAAGAATTCCTTCCTGAAGTGGTTGTCCCCACCCTCACCCTGGACAGGCTCGATGAGGATCGCAGCGATATCGTTCGGATTGTCGGCTATAGCCTTTTCGATCTGATCAATCGCCTTCTTTTCAGCCGCTTCGATCTCAGCCAGGTGGTCAGCGATCGGGAAGGTGACCTTAGGGTTATCTATGCGGGGCCAGTCGAATTTGGGAAAATAATCTGTCTTGGTCGGATCGGTGTTCGTCACTGACATCGTATATCCGGTCCTGCCGTGGAAAGCTTCGCGGAAATGGATGACCTGCTGACCCTTCTCTCCCGTGATCCCCTTCTCAAGATTCTTGCGGATCTTCCAGTCGAAGGCCGCCTTCATGGCGTTCTCTACCGCAAGAGCTCCACCACTTATGAAAAAGAGGTTGGGAAGATAATCGGGAATGGCTATCTCCACGAACCTGTGCACGAACTCGGCCATTTCAGTCGTATAGATGTCTGAGTTACTGACCTTGTTTACAGCAGCTTTACCTAACTTCGCGAGAAACTCATCACTGGTCAGAGCGGGGTGATTGTATCCCAGCGCGCTTGAGGCAAAAAAAGTGAAGAAATCGAGATATTTTTTACCCGTCGCCGCATCTACCAGCCAGCTGCCATGGCTTTCTTTTAGATCAAGCACGAACGGATAACCGTCTACCAGCATATTGGCATCAAGAGATTTATGAACATCCGCCGGCGCAATATTCTTGCAACTCATGAAACACCTCGCAATCTGAACCTGAAAAAGAACTCTGCTGAGAATTATTAAAAGGCCCCGGTGAAGGGACGGAGCTAAATATATTAACTTTACCGGATATTTTCAACCTGTTTAATCCTGTATTGGAAGGATTTCTTCAGCAGATCACATCGACAGGGACGGACAATAAAAAATAGGGCCAGATTCTGTGGCTGCACTCCAGAACCCGACCCATACACGCGGTACAGCGGGACCAGGATACGGTGCGACAGTTTGCCCCGCATCCCACGATCCCGGGTGAGGTGATCTCGCCACTTCACGCTCCCGCAAACCATTATCATAACAATTTACAAATGCAGCCGGACGTTATCTCTTGAATCTCTCACGTCTGTCCTCAGGCCAGAACTTCCTGGTCTCCACCAGCCTGGAATCTTCATCAAAGATGAATTCTCTCCCAGCCTCATAGTAGGTCCAGTGTTCGAGTACACGCCCGTACCCTTTCACGCGTAACCTGTGCACGGGGTAACCGTAGTCGTGATAGATCGTCAATTTATCGTTCTTTAGCCTGGACTCCAGAAGTGAATGCCGGAGATACCTGCGGCCTCTTTTCCCGCGGTTGATCGTGACCGCTTCGGCGGTCGAACCCAGCAGAGCTGCCAGAGTCAAGACCAGGATCAATCTTTTGACCATCGTCTGAACTCCTTCCTGATGTAAAACCTCAAAGTTGCATAACCCGCAATCCTGCCATGCCCCATTGTACCACAAAATGCCCTGTGATTTCAAGTAGGTTGCTATGATTGAGTAAATCACCCCATTGTACCTCATGATTCCTCGGGGAGAATCACATCCACCCCCGACACTTGACAAAAAGAAAAAGTCGTTGCCTGATAAAGCTGATTTACGGTAAGTTCTTTGCTGACCATCTAATGAGCATCACATTCGAAATCAGGAGGATAGCGTGAATCCAGAAGGGAATCTCAAGCAGCGCGGTCAATGGTCTTCCCGTTTCGGTTTTGTCCTCGCGGCCGCCGGTTCCGCCATAGGGCTGGGAAATATCTGGCGCTTTCCATATGTTACGGGAGAAAATGGCGGGGGAGCCTTTCTCTTTCTTTATCTCATCTGCATCCTGCTGCTGGGA
>JAHOYU010000220.1 GCA_019038625.1 Candidatus Latescibacterota bacterium
CGGTTCGAGTGTAGCAAGTGGAGTATACTTCTACAAAATCGAAGCGGGCGAGTTCGAGAGTACCAAAAAGATGGTACTTTTACGGTGATATGGATCCTGCTGGTGTGTGGGCGATTTGACAGCATGATCATCGTTGGTGTATAATGGACCAGTATTAAACGGTAACTGATTTCCACTCGAGAGGAAGCTATGTTGAGAGTTCCTTCTGAGCTGGAGAGACAGTACCGCCGATACTTGAATGGCTGGGGGGACGCAGCCGTTCTCCTGTTCTCATCTCTAAAGGAGGGCTGTCCGGAGCGGGCCGATTTACAGGCCTGGGCGGCGCTCGTTCTCTCCCGAATATTTATTGTGAAGGGTAGCCTCGATCTTGCCAGGGCGTATATCGGGCTATCCAGACAGCTTTTCAAGGCGTGTTGTGATGGAACAGTGCCGGTGGGGTTGTGGGTAAACAGCGCGGTGATCGACAGGTTGCAGGGAAGGTATAGAGATTCAGAACGCCTGCTCAGGCGGGCGCATCGGTTATCACTGGGGAGAAATGATCCGCTCTCTGCCGCGAAAGCCTCCGTGAATCTTGCTGTAGTTCTGTCGGGGCATGAAGGTGATGCCATGGAGGTCTCTGAACTGCTCGGGTTCGCAATCACATCTTACAAGAACCTGCAAAATGATTCTGATCTTGCAAATGCCAGGATAGCGCTTGCTTTCACCATCCTGAGAGCAGGTCGTTATGATGAGGCGGTAGATCAAATATCCAGCATGATCGACGATCACACGCTTCATCGCAGGCAGAGGATCAATGCAATGTTGATCGGGACCAAAGGATTGCTGGAGATGGATGATCTTGCCGGGGGATCGAGCCTTCTGGAGGAATCCGGCAGGCTCATCGGTAGCGGGAGACTCTTTCGTTCCGAAAAGATCCGGTGGCTGAATCTGATGTCCAGGCATGAATATATTGTAGGCAGGAAAGGGGCTGCTGAAAAGTACGGTATCAGCGCCGATATGCTTTCGCGGGAAAAGGGCCTGGTTCATCTGCCTTACGAGATGGTGGTTCGGGATGTACACATCGAAAGCGAGAAGGATATTTATCCGGGCAAGTCGGTTTTTGTTACAACAGACAGAAGGACCCGCAGGATCCTGTCCCGAATCAGGAAAGCTTCCACTATACCGATGCCTGTTCTCATTGGAGGAGAATCTGGTACGGGTAAGGAGATACTCGGGCGAATGATACATCACTGGAGTGGACGGGGAGATCTTCCTTTTCTCACAGTGAATATCGCCGCTCTCCCGGCTGATCTTTTTGAGAGCTCTCTCTTCGGCTATGTGAAAGGAGCTTTTACCGGAGCGGAGCAGCCAAGGCCCGGAATCTTTGAGGCTGCTGGAAGTGGAACAGTCTTTCTGGACGAGATCGGAGAGCTGGCGCCTCGACTCCAGTCCAGATTGCTCAGGTTCCTTGACTGTGGTGAGTATATCCCTGTGGGTGGTACGAAGATCAGGGTCTCAGAGGCCAGGATCATTGCCGCGACAAACAGACGGCTCGCGGAATCGGTGAAAAAGGGTGTATTCCGGAAAGACCTGTATTTCAGGTTGAACGTCTTGAGTTGCGAGTTGCCGCCGCTTCGGGAAAGACCTGATGATTTCATCCCGCTAAGCAGGTACTTTCTGGGACTATTTTCCAGTACATATGGTATCGGGCCGTTCTCGCTAGGAAAAGGTGTGAAAAAGTTTATCATGAAATATGACTGGCCGGGAAATGTGAGGGAACTCCGAAACGAACTTCTCTCGGCAGCTGTGAAACGGGAGAAAGGGACGATTCGCGTTACCGATCTTTCTGATCGGCTTGCTGGATTTCTATTTCGGGATGGTGCCAAGGTCGGGATGGGACCGGCCGGCCATGCGGGAGATGTCCGGGATAATCATTCGTCCACCGATAGCTCTGATTCTCTTGAACTCAAAATCCGGAACATGGAACGAAGCGAGATAGAAGGCGCCTTGTTCCGGGCCAGAGGCAATCGCAGCAGGGCAGCAATCTCTCTCGGACTGAAAAGAACAACCCTACTCTACAGGATGCGCAGGTGTGGATTGACTGTAGAAGATTAGAGTTTGTACCCGAATTTCCTCAGGATATCATGACGCCATTTCTTTCCATCCTCATCCTCGATGCCTGCCGGCAAGTTGCCATCTATTATACCCAGCACTCCGCGGCCGCTCCCATTATTGGCAAGGATCACTTCGGTCGGATTGGCCGTGGCACAGAATATTCCGCAGACCTCCGGTACCATCTTTACTGCGTTGAGAAGGTGTATCGGAAATGTATTTTTCAGAAAGATTATGAATGTATGGCCTGCTCCGATAGCCAGCGCATTCTTTTTTGCAAGTTCGATCATTTCCTCGTCGTTTCCGGAATAACGGATAAGACAATCCCCGGATGCCTCGCAGAAAGCAAGCCCGAACTTGATTCCCGGGACGGCGTTGACCGCCGTTTCATGAAGGTCCTCTACAGTCTTGATGAAATGAGACTGACCGAAGATGAAGTTGACTTCATCTGGTTTTTCGACCTTAACAGTCAAGATTTCCATGATCTCATCCTCCTGAATCCATCATTCTCTGGCTATATTATGTGACTTTATCTTGTTATGCAAATGTTGCCTCGTTACTCCCAGATGGCCGGCGGTCTTTGTGATCTTCCAGCCGTTTTTCAAAAGAGCTTCGGTGATTATCTGTTTCTCCAGGACTCCCAGTTTCTGTTTCAGGGTAGCTTCTTCGGTGAAGTCGCCCAGGAACTTGTTTTCGTCCAGAAGTTGCGGGAAGAACTCTTTCGACAGGATAGTCGAATCTCCACAGAGTACAAGAGATCTTTCAATAGTATTCTCCAGCTCTCTTACGTTTCCCGGCCAGTCACCGGACATGAGGAGCTTCATAGTCTCCGGTACTATCCGCATTTCTTTCTTGTTCATCTGTTTGGAATATTTTTTTATAAAATGTTCAGTCAAAGGAAGGATATCGTCTTTTCTTTCCCGGAGAGGGGGGATGTTGAGTGGAATGACGTTGAGCCTGTAAAAGAGATCCTGGCGGAACCGACCGGTATTGATGTCTTCTGTGAGGTCGCGGTTTGTCGCGGCAATGATCCTCACATCGACTTTTATCGTATTATTGTCACCGACCCTGCGGAATTCGCCTTCCTGAAGGGCGCGAAGCAGTTTGACCTGCAGTGGCAACGGCATATCACCGATCTCATCGAGAAAAATCGTTCCTCCATTCGCGGTCTCGAATAATCCTGCCTTGTCATTCGTCGCACCCGTAAAGGACCCCTTTTTATGTCCAAACAGCTCGCTTTCGAGAAGCTCGAGCGGGAGTGCGCCACAGTTGATAGGAACTATGGCCTGGTCCTTACGTGTACTATGATGATGAATAGCTTTTGCTATCAGTTCCTTGCCGGTTCCCGTCTCTCCATGTATCAGGACCGTGGAGTCAATCGGCGCAACCTTGTCGATCAGCTTGAATATCTCGCCCATCGATTTGCTTTTTCCGATGATCCCGGAATATTCGTACTGTTCGGAAAGTTCCTGCTTAAGCATAAGGTTTTCTTTTGCCAGATTTTCCCTTGAAAGGATCAGTTCGCCATGAAGTCTGGCGTTTTCTATCGTTACTGCCGCCTGGGAAGCGAACGCTGTGATGATAGACATATCGTCTTGTGTGAGTTCTATTGTCAGCCTGCTCGAGTCGGTGTAGATGACGCCTATGACCCTGTCTTCGAGAATCAGTGGTACGCAGGCGGCTGTGTGCAATCTTAGATCGATGACACTCTGCTGGTTCTTATAACGGTCGTCATCAGTGAAATTCGAAAAAACCGTCTTTCCGTTCTTAAAGACATCATTGATGATTGTCCTGCTGAGTTCAAAATCGTCTTCGACAAGCGGTTTTTCCTTTCTGTCCCGTGCTATCCGAAACTGGAGTTCGTTGTCCTGGTCCGCGAGCATCAGGAATCCGCGGTCTGTGTCAGCAAGGTTGATGACAGAATCTATGATGCCTGCCAGAAGTTCGTTGAGGTTCAGGGTAGAATTAAGGTTTTTCGAGATCTCAATAAGCATCTCGAGTTTATTCAGTCGGCGTTTAGCCTTGCTTAGTTCTCTCGCAGTGTTCTTTCCTTTTTCTATCGAATCTGAAGCTTCAATAGAGTCCAGGGCGCTTTCTGCCTCGGCAAAGAAATCGTTGGCACTGCCGGAATTATCCTTGTCCATTTCCCCAACATCTCCTTCCATGAATATCCTCAAAAGTGTATTTGTACGTACAATACGTTCGGAGAATACACCACAATTGAACAACCATGGTGCATTCGTCTCGGTGGTCTTTTGAAGCCCGATTATGCAGATACATCTGTATCAGCATGAGTCGCAGGCGATTCGATGGTTCTCGATCCTCGATCGGTATGGTCTTCATTATTCCAGTATCAAGGCACATTTTTTGTTACTTCTGTCTCCTGAGGTGATTCGTCAATGTTATTAATATGTGATCCTGACGATCTGTACCTGTTTTCGATGACAGGCAGAAAAACGCTGATAACCGTTCCGATGCTCTCTTCGCTGTGAAGTTCGATACGGCCTCCGTACGATTTTATTACCTGTTCAGCGATATACAGTCCGAGCCCGGGATGCGGCTTGCCTGAACTGCTGTGACTTTTTGTAGAGTAAAAAGGGTCGAATATCTTCTGCCTGATGTCTCTACTGATGCCATAACCATCATCCATTATTTCAAAGATCACATTCTTATCCGAGATATCCGTCTTTATGGTCACGTTTCCGCCTTTGCTTGTTGGCAGAGCCTCAACGGCGTTTTTCAGGATATGATAGATCACCTGGAAAAGTTCGCTTTCTCGCATCGGCAGATTTGGGATATATCGGTTGAGCTTGAGAGTGATCCGGATGCCAGGGTCGATATGTCCCTCACTTCTGATCCTTTCGGCCCAATGTGTTACCACTTTATTCAGGTCTGACATCTCTTCGGTGTCGGGATTCGACCATTTTTTGCTCACAATACTTTCGACCAGTTCTTCGACTAGAGATGTGTGATAGGTCAGCTGGTCCAGGAGGGAGGTGAGGTGTTCGAAAACCCGCGATCTTCCTGATGTCTCAACACCCTTGATGGAATCAGGTATGTCATAAATGCTGCGCAGTTCCTTTTCCAGGTGTGAAGCGTCCTTCATTATCTGGGAGACAGGGCAGGACATGCTGTAGGCAATACACCTGGAATGGTTGTCGATTCCGGCATTCATTTTCATCGATTCTATCTTCTTGTTCTTCCTGGCTATAATAATTTCCAGATTTCGAATATACAGTGACTGGTCTTTGTCATTCATGCCTATGCGTTTCCGGCAGGAAAGTTCCCCGCACTCAAAGGACTCCCCAACTGTTGCTGATTTAGACCCCGATTGTAATGGACAGACCCCACCCTCTGGCATAGGCAGCGATCCAGGCTGGCCTGCGACCAGGCTGGCAGTCATCACCTGTCTTTCTGCACAAGGCAATATTTCATATCGACTTATCGTACTGGCACCTATTGCCACCGCATACACCATGCCACCAGCCATCCGTATTTACAATGATATGTAACTGTTAGCAAACAAATGAGATATAAGCGCAATCCACCCTGTTCGGCAAGCGTGGGATCAATAAAACAAATCTCTTTCGTAAACAATAATTTACGCTGCCAAAGGTAGCTGTCGCGTATCAGGTTGTAATACAACAAGATAAGTTAGTGTAACATATAATTGACGAATGTAAAGAAATATTTACTGAAATTACTCTTCGAATTGAATAACTCGGTGATATTTATGGTTTAAGGGGGTAATGGTTCCATCCTGTTCAACGGTAAGGACAAGTTCCGTGGAACTGCCTCTCTCATATTCAGCCTGATCGACGATCTGAACGGATATGTCATTTCTGCCGGAAAGACGTTTAATTACATTTTTCGACAGCAGCCCGGAATTGTCTGTGAGGGCTGTTAAAAAAAAGCATAAGAGATTAACCTTTGTTGTGACAACGGTTTTCAGACGGTCCAGGGAGCTTGTTCGGGTCGGCTGACTTGACTGCGAATACAGAAATTTGTTACAATGTAACTCAAGCGATTCTGATAAGGCGGATGACATACAGGGTAAATCAATTGACGCGAAGATCCGTGCGTATGGACGCACTGGAAGGTGTTTATGAGACGTATTTACCATGGTGTCATTTTCTTTTTCCTGCCGGTCTTGGCCGCTGTCATAACAGTCTGTTCTATGTCGGTTGCTGTAAGGGCCGGAGATCTTGGAAGGGCCAAATACGATTTCTCTGAATATATGGTTAACGCGGATCCCGGGGAAGATCCTCATTTGAAGATCGATCCCGGCGTCACGGAATTTACATTATATGATGTCAGGGTCGGATCCGCACCGCCCGTTTCAAGTGGAAGTGGTCAGGATGTTATGCTCCGGGGGCAAGACAGAGCAAAAATGACTAATGCCAGATGGTATTCCCGTGTGAACCCTAAATTCAGGATGATCATTATGATGATCAGCTTGACGCTGACACGCTAATTCAGCCGGGACCCGGAGTAATGCAGGATCAAAGAAACGTACTGGAAAAATTACTGGTCGATATTTATCATCTCAATGAGAGGTGTGACCACAGGCAGGCCTACCAGTGTTCCCTTGAGGCGGTCAGTCTGTCTGGAGACCCTGGCGTGGAAACACCGCTCAGGTACAGGGTAATGCTTGCCGCGGCTCGTTGTGCCTACTACCTCTCGCTTTTTGATGAATGTCTCTGCCATACCGATATGATTCCTGATGAAGATGGGACCAAGTCGAGTTTCAGGAAGCCCGATTCAGATGACACCCTTAAAATCCCTGGATCAGTTATAGTTTTCGAAGCACGAGTCATAAGGGCCAATGTCGCTAGAAGACGTGGAGAATTCACGGAGGCGATATCGATCCTTGACCGGGCGATTGAAGATGCTGGGGACGGGATTCCTTCGCGATTGATTACCGACAGACTTCTTTCGAAAGGATCATGTCTGTACCTGCTTGGCAGGCATGGTGAAGCCAGGGAGCATCTTGAGACGGCATTGGGATTCGCTACTCATGATGACGATATTAGAGCTCGTTCAAGAATCCTTGTGATGATGGGTCTTATCTCGAGGACTATGGGCTTTATGGATAAGGCTCTTGATTATTTCAGCAGAGCGAAGGATCTATGCAGGCGGTATAACGATAATTACGCAGAAGCAGCAGCCTGGTTAAATGAAGGTATAGCTTTGTATCATCTTGGTAAATTTGATGAGTCAGAGAAAGCTGCCGTTCGCGCCAGAAGCCTGTTTGGAAAAGTGGAGTGGGTACTGGGAGTATGCAGGACGTTGATCCTTCAGGGTAATAACAAGAGAAAATGTGGTGAATATCCGGGGGCCATTCGATGCTATAAGAAGGCGGGAGAGATAGCGGGTGCTAATGGTTTCAAGAGAGAGCTGGCCCTGACGCTGAATCTGGTGGGCGCGATATCTGGTTCGCGGGGAGATCTACCTGCCGCGTTGAAGTTTCTGACCGAGGCACTTGGTGTGATTTCGGGGGTCGCTCCAAATGGGGATGTCGCTTGTGACATCAGACGCAGGCTCGGACTTGTTTTCCTTCTTCAGGGTAAATTATCGGAAGCTGACAAATATTTTGAATCAGCCCTGCGAGATGCCGTTAAAGCCGATGATAAGTGGTCTTCCGGTTTGATATTAAGAGCTCGTGGGAGTAAAGAGTTCAGGACAGGAGACAGAGACAGGGGAAAGATTCTCTTTAAAAACGCTATCGATCACTTAAGAGCTGGTGGATGCGTTCACGAATTGGCCAGGACACACCTGATATTCGCGAACGAGCTTTACTGCCTTGAAGGAAAAGGGTTTTTGTTGCCGGACCCCGGCAATGAATCGGCTGTTGATAAAGCGCTGCACAGTCTCATAGAAGCGAGTCATCTCTTTTCGGGAACAGATGATGATATCAACAGGAAGAAGACAGATCTTCAATTGAAGAAGGTGCTTCGATATAAGAGGAACTCAGATCTGATAAGGGTGGATCCTGTGAGAGACAGGGATGTCCTGATTCTCGAAAAATCGCAGGATCTATTGATTTCCGAAAAGCTGGTTGCCGTGTCGGATAGTATGATCGAAGTCTGGAAGAAGGTGTCGTTCGCTTCCTCGTTCTCCAGGCCGGTCCTCATCACGGGAGAGACAGGGACAGGGAAAGAATTGATAGCGAGATCGATCCATGACAAAAGCGACAGAGCTCATAGATCGTTTGTCGCAGTCAATTGTGCTGCGATTCCGGATCACTTGTTCGAAAGTGAGTTTTTCGGGCACCGAAAGGGATGTTTTACAGGGGCGCTGACTGACCGGAAGGGATTTTTTGAGGAAGCTGACGGAGGAACGATATTCCTTGATGAAATCGGAGAGCTGACGATGATCCAGCAGGTAAAATTGCTGAGAGTGTTGCAGGAGAAGAAGATCAGGAAAATCGGTGAAAATATGGAGAGGCCGGTCGACTTTAGAGTGATATCCGCTACGAACAGAAGTGTAGAAGATATGGTCGAGATTTCCAAATTCAGGCAGGACTTGTACTACAGGATCAATGTCGAGCATATTCATCTTCCCCCGCTGAGGACTCGTCCCGAGGATGTAGCAGCTCTTCTGACCTGGCGTGTATGTGGAAACGGAAACGGCTCATCACGCAGAGTAAGGATAGAGAAGCTTGCCCTTGAAAGGTTACAAGCATATATATGGCCCGGTAATGTCAGGGAATTGATCTCGGTCGCTGACAGGGTAAATCATATGATAGATTCAGAGTTGATAACAATTGATATGCTGCCCGAGAAAATAAAGAGTTGCTCTGAGATGTATCTTCCCGAAGATTCAGCAGATGAAAGATCACGGACAGAACACGGTTCTCTAAAAGAAAAACTGAACAGGATCATGTCCATATGTCGAGGTAACAAGTCTGCAGCCGCGAAATGGATGGGGATATCAAGGGGAACCCTCTACAAGGAACTCAGGCGAGCAGGTTTGGGACATTACATCAAATAATTCCTGAAAAATAATCACACCTTACAGACTATCGATCCAACAAGAAGAAAACGATGTATATTGTGTTCACAGTGTGTACTGGATCAACACAATTAGATATATAGATAAGTACTTGCTTCTATGTATCTAACGGGATTTGTTCAATATCACCGTATACAGTGTAGACAGTTGTTTCGTTAATCATAGAAAATCCCTGTACTTCAATATTTCAGCTATCAAAGATTTCCAATTTGTATCCAGTTGTCATATCACAGGTTATGCTTGTTAAGGCAAAGACCTTCATAATAATGGAGTGCGATTTGATAATGGCACAGATCGTGATATATAAGTCTGATGTCAATCGCTTAACAGAATCGTTTTCCTGGAATGTCCTGCCGGTATGGAGGACATTCCAGACAAAGAACCATCGGGTTTCTACGGCGCCGCTCTGAGTCCCCCCATCGCGCAACAAGTCGTAGACAGAGATGGTTCTTTTTTTGTCAATCATGTCGCACCTGTTCATCCTGTGCATAACTG
>JAHOYU010000221.1 GCA_019038625.1 Candidatus Latescibacterota bacterium
ATCAAAGACGAGATCTCAGAGATGTCGGGACGCTCCGTATCGTACGGCACGCTGTACAGCTACCTCGACCAGCTCTATCGCAAAAACCTGGTCAACAAGCGATCCGGTGACCCCAGCCCCGAGCGAGGCGGCCGTAGAAAGATATTCTACAATGTCACAAAAAAGGGCATGGCAGCACTTAAGGCGGCCCACGAGCTGAGTAATTCGGTCTGGACCGACGCCACGGAACTTCTCAAGTAAGGAACTTACGCCACGATGAACGATAAACGACACAACCCTCCCCGACTCGCAGAGCGGATCCTCGCCCACGTCGCCTCGACGACCGAGCCTGCTGCCCTGCTCGGTGACCTCGAGGAAGAGTTCTGCCGCCGCGCCGAAATGGATTCGATTAAAGCAGCAAAAGCCTGGTACTGGCAGCAGATCATGAGGTCGATCCCGCCATTCACCGTCAATTCAACCGTCTGGAGCATGATAATGATCTCGAATTACATCAAGGTAGCCATTCGCAATATGACCCGTCACAAGACCTACACAATCATCAACCTTGCCGGGCTGGCCATCGGCATAGCCTGCAGCGTGCTGATGCTGATGTGGGTGGCCGACGAACTGAGCTTCGACCGCTTTCACAGCAAGTCAGATCGCATTTACAGGCTCCTTGTTGAACCCTACCAGGCTTCCGGAAAACCCCTGGCGGTCTCTGCCCCGATCCTCGCGGGGAAGATGCAGGATGAATTCCCCGAGGTCGAAAATGCTGTCAGGATGAGAAACAGCAGCACTTTGCTGATGTCGGCCGGCGAGAGTAAGTTCTATGAGAGCTCCGGGATCCTTGCCGACCCGTCATTCTTTGAGATATTCGATTTTCCGTTCATCAAGGGGGATCCGGCCACCGCACTGACAGACCTTTACTCGATCGTGCTGACCGAATCGCTGGCGGAGAAGTATTTCGGCAAGGAAAATCCTATAGGAAAGACAGTCAGGATCAATAACAAAACAGACTTCCTGGTGACCGGCGTCATCGCAGACATTCCAGGCAACTCCCACCTGCGATTTGGATTTGTCAGGCCATTCGACCTCCTCAAAGAGGCGGGCCGCGATTTTGAAGACTGGGGCGCTGTCTCATACCACACCTACGCTCTTCTCTATGAGAATGCTTCTCCAGCGGCAGTCGACGAAAAACTTATCGCGCTGATCAACCGCGAGGAGCCGGACCGCACGGTCAATTATTACCTGCAGCCCCTCAAAGAGACTCACCTGCATTCCGATTTCGTTTTTGACAACGCGGTCACAGGCAATATCCTCTATGTATATATCTTCAGCGCGGGTGCCATTTTCATACTCCTTATCGCCTGCATCAACTTCATGAACCTCGCCACGGCAAGGTCCGGCATACGCGCCCGTGAAGTGGGGATGCGCAAGGTCGTCGGCGCCGCGAGGTCAGACATCATCAGGCAGTTCTTCGGCGAATCGATACTCGCTTCGATGATTGCGCTGGCAGTCGCCATTGCGCTGATACAGACGACACTACCATTTTTCAACGAATTATCCGGAAAAGAACTGGCGTTCAACCTCCTCGCCACCCCGCAGCTCGCATTTGGGCTGCTGGCGCTGACGCTCGTGACCGGCCTCATATCGGGCAGCTACCCGGCCCTCTTTCTCTCGTCATTCAAACCGGTGAAGGTCCTGAAAGGTTCGCGGGGGTCCACGGGCAGCGGTTCAAAATTCCGCAGGGTCCTGGTAGTATTGCAGTTCTCTCTGACCATCATCCTGATCATCGGCACGATGGTCGTTCACCAGCAGCTCGGGCACATAAGATCGAGGGAACTCGGATACGACAGCGATCACATCATCGTCATGCCGATGAGAGGTGAGATCAGAACCCAACACGAGACGCTGAAAGAAGAGCTCATAAAGGATCCGGCCATATTGAGCGTGACGGCAGCGTCGAGTATCCCCACAAATATCTCCATCAGCGCTTCCAGCGGTACCTGGGAGGGCAAGCCCGAAGACGTCAGCGTCCAGATTCATATAAATACAGTAGATTACAGCTATCTCGAGACATTCAAAATGGAGATGGCATCCGGGGAGTTCTTCTCGAAAGACCGCACGACAGACGCCGATAACTTCGTCGTGAATGAAGCAGCCGTTGCGGCCATGGGACTCAGCGATCCGATAGGCGCCGGGTTCGACATCCTCGGCTCTGAGGAAAGCACGATAATCGGGGTCGTAAAGGATTTCAACTACGAATCGGCCCGCACGAATATCGAACCTATGGTCATGGTCATCGCCGACCAGTGGAAACGCTACGTCTGTGTCCGCATAAATGGCAACGACATCAGTGGGGCGATCAGCACGATGGAAAGTAACTGGAAAGATCTCGCGCCGGCCTTCCCATTCGAGTATTCGTTCCTCGACGAACGCATCGATGCCCTCTACCGCGCCGAGCAGCGGATGATGACATTGTTCAATTACTTCACCGGGCTGGCGATGTTCATAGCATGTCTCGGACTGTTCGGGATGGCATCGTTCACCGCGGAGCGGCGCACGAAAGAGATCGGGATCAGAAAGGCCCTTGGAGCCTCGGAGACCGACATCGTGAAGCTGCTGTCGATGGAGTTCTCGAAGCTGGTGCTTCTGGCGAATGTCATCGCGTGGCCGGTCGCATGGCTGGCGATGAACCGCTGGCTGCAGTCGTTTGCCTACAGGGTCGACCTGTCGATCTGGGTGTTCGCCGCGGCCGGGGCTGCCGCATTTGCGGTGGCATTTCTGACGGTGGCGTCACAGGCGATAAAGGC
Source organism: Candidatus Latescibacterota bacterium (assembly GCA_019038625.1). NCBI lineage: Bacteria > Pseudomonadati > Candidatus Latescibacterota > Candidatus Latescibacterota bacterium. The sequence goes on from JAHOYU010000221.1 coordinate 2,793, forward strand.
TGCCGTGACAAGACCTGTGGAGGCGCTGAAGTATGAATAGGCAGGATCAGAGATGATGGAGAGGCGACTTAAACCTCCAGCTCTCGCGGTGCGTATCCTCGCCCATATCGCCTCTACGACCGAGCCAGCGTCGCTGCTGGGTGACATCGAGGAGGAATTCCGATATCGAGCTACGACCGATTCGCCGGCAAAGGCTAAAGCCTGGTACTGGCTGCAGATCCTGAGGTCTGTTGGACCGTTCATCATCAATTCAACCGTATGGAGTGTAATAATGCTGTCAAGTTACCTGAAAGTGGCTGTCCGTAACATGACCCGGCACAAGAGTTACACATTGATCAACCTGTCAGGCCTCGCCATCGGCATAGCCTGCAGCGTGCTGATGCTGATGTGGGTCGCCGACGAACTGAGCTTTGACCGTTTTCACAGCAGGGCCGATCGCATTCACAGGGTCCTTCTCGACCCGCTCGGCGCATCGGACAAGCACGAAGCGGTCTCCCCCCCACCCCTTGCCGCAAAGATGAAGAGCAGTTTCCCCGAGGTTGAAAACGCCTTCAGGATGGCGAGCCATGGCGGGAAGCTGATGATAGTCAGTGATATGAAGTTCAACGAAAGTGGCGGGATCATGGCCGACCCCGAGATCTTTGAGATATTCGATTTCCATTTCATAAAGGGTGATCCTGCTAACGTTCTCACCGACATTCACTCGGTCGTACTGAGCAAGTCGCTCGCGGAGAAGTATTTTGGAACGGAGAACCCTATCGGAGAGACCATCAATTTCAACAATAGTACAGATTTCACAGTGACCGGAGTGTTCACCGATGTACCGGAGAACTCACACCTGCGCTTTTCATTCGTCAGACCGTTCGAGCTGCTGGCAGAGAGTGGGCGCGATCTCGATAACTGGGGTGACATCTCATTTCACACATACGTGCTTCTGAGCGATAACGCCTCACCAGAGGTGGTTGACGCAAAGATAAAGACCCTCATCGAGGCTGAGACCAACGGGCACAACATGTACTATCTCCAGCCTCTGACCGAAATCCACCTCCATTCCGATTTCAATTTCGACAACGCGGTCACGGGCAATGTCCTTTACGTGTATATCTTCAGCGCGGGAGCCGTTTTCATACTACTGATCGCCTGCATCAACTTCATGAATCTCGCTACGGCGAGATCTGGCATCCGCGCCCGCGAAGTGGGAATGCGCAAGGTCGTAGGAGCAGCGAGGGCCGACATCGTCAGGCAGTTCTTTGGCGAATCGATAATGTCATCGATGATCGCGACTGTACTTGCTGTGATCCTCATACAGATGGCGCTTCCAGTCTTTAACGAGTTATCGGGCAAGAGTCTCGCGCTCGGCTCCTCGGGCATGGGGCATTGGAGCATTCTGGCTGGTGGATTATTTCTACTGGCCCTTCTTACCGGCATCATCTCGGGCAGCTACCCCGCACTGTTCCTTTCATCCTTTCACCCGGCGAAGGTCCTGAAGAGTGCACGCAGTGCCGGAACCGGCGGATCGGGGTTCCGCAAAGGCCTGGTGGTCCTGCAGTTCTCCCTCACGATCATCCTGCTCATAGGGACAATGGTCGTACACCGGCAGCTGGGGTACATCAGGTCGATGGACCTCGGGTACGACAGCGAGCATATCGTCGTGATGCCGATGAGAAGCGGGGAGATTCGGAAAAGGTTCAAAACGCTTAAAACGGAGTTTCAGGGACTGCCAGGAGTCAAAAACGTCACCTTCGCGTCAGCCATACTGACAAATATAGGCAGCGGCACATCGGGCGCCTGGTGGGAAGGCAAGCCGGACGACGTGAGGCTGCAGATCCAGGCCGCGTCGGTCGACCCCGACTACCTGGAGACATTCGGGATGGAAATGGCGGTGGGTGAGTTCTTCGAGCCGGATGAGGCCGCGCAGGACACGCCATTCGGAGGAAACGCCGCAGAGCCTCTTGCCACAGATGGCGCCGATGGCGAGACTCCACCGGAGGTCCATTTCGTGGTAAACGAAGCTGCTGTAAGGGCAATGGGGCTTGCGGATCCCGTCGGGTGGCCGTTCAAGGCGATGGGCGCTGAGAACGGAAAGATCATCGGCGTGGTTCGCGACTTCAACTATAAGTCGGCACACAGCAGCATCGATCCCCTGTTCATGATAAGCGCTCCAGAGGGGTTTTATTATGTATGCGTAAGGATGGACGGGGCTGATATCCCAGGCACTATCGCCTCGATGGAAAAGAGCTGGAAGGCGTTCGCCCCACAGTTCACCTTCGACTATTCTTTTATGGACGAAAGGCTGGACGCCCTGTACCGGACCGAACAGCGCATGGTGAAGCTGTTCAACTACTTCACCTTCCTCGCAATCTTCATCGCCTGCCTGGGACTCTTCGGGATGGCTTCCTTTACCGCTGAACGACGCACGAAAGAGATCGGGATCAGGAAAGCACTCGGCGCCTCGATCGGCGACATCGTGCGGCTGCTCTCGATGGAATTCACGCGCCTGGTACTTCTGGCGAATGTCATCGCCTGGCCGATCGCGTGGCTGGCGATGAACCGCTGGCTGCAGTCGTTCGCCTTCCGGGTCGACCTGTCGATATGGCTGTTCGCCGCGGCCGGGGCAGCTGCCTTTGTGGTGGCATTTCTAACGGTGGCGTCGCAGGCGATAAAGGCAGCTGTGACTAGGCCCGTGGAGGCGCTGAAGTATGAGTAGGGAGCTTTCCGTGCCTAGCGGACCGGATTCAACTTATCCTGAGCTCATTCATACCTGATGTTTTTTATAGGGTTCGCGATAGCCGCGGCTATGGCCCTGTGACTCACCGTCACAAGGGCGAGCGCCAGCCCGACCGACACGGACAGCAACGGCATCCAGAGGGAGAGACTCGCCCGGTAGGCAAAGTTCTCGAGCCAGCGATCCATGATCATCCAGGCAAGAGGGCAGGCTATGATGTTTGCGACCAATACGAGCCAGGTGATCCTGCGGGAAAGAAGTACCAGGATGTCTCCCGTCGAAGCACCCAGCACTTTGCGGATCCCGATTTCTTTGGTTCTCTGCTCTGCCGAGAACGAAACGAGTCCATAGAGTCCCAGGCAGGCGATCACGATTGACAGCACAAAAAAGGTCAGCATTATACGCCCGGTATTCATCTCATTTTTATAAAGGGCGTCGAAGTCGTCGTTGAGGAATGAATACTCGAATATCCCTTCATCCCCAAAATTGTTCCAGGCCTTACGGACACTATTGACTACTGCGGCAGGATCCGTTTCTCCCAGCCTCAAACTTACAAAATAGCCCGGCCTTGCACCCAGATACCTGACCATCAAGGGCCCGATCTTGTGATGGAGCGAATAGAAATTGAAATCCTCGAGGACTCCGATGATCGTAACGAATTCTCCCTGGTACGGACCATAAAAATCCTTGAGGAAACGCTTGCCGACAGGATCTTCGAGGCCAAGCATCTCAGCAGCAGTCTCGTTTATCACCACGGCCGAACTCTTGTCCGATTCGATATCATCAGAGAAGAACCTTCCACGCGACATATTCACTCCGAATACTTCGGCAAACCTGGAATCCGAATCGACCGTATATATGTAATTCTCATCGTCGCTGGCCGCGCCCTCAAGCGTGTATCTGTTGTCATCGAAATGTCTTCCCGGCAAGGTGTTACTATTTGAGACTGCCATCACTCCAGGGATCCTGCCGAGTTCCTGGATGAAAGCATCCAGTCGGTCGCCCAGCAAACGCGCCCGGTGGACCACAAGTACCCGGTCCTTATCGAACCCGAGCCTCGCGGAGGTGAGATATTTCGACTGGCTATAAATAACAAACGCGCTGAGAAGGATAACCGTGGCGACAGTATACTGGAAGATGACCAGCCCATCCCTCGTCCTGCTCCTGAATGTTCCCCGGGCCATACCCGACTTGATGGCCTCTGCCGGCTTGAAGGAGGAGAGATAAAACGCGGGATAGGTGCCCGCGATAAGGCCTGATACAATACTGACTATAAACAATGCCGCCAGGTTCAGCGGGGAAAATACTTCACTTGAAGACATCGCCTTGCCGACAAGGCCGTTGAACCCCGGAAGAACGAAGTAGATGAGGCAGGCCGACAGGACAAACGATAAGCCACTCGACAAGATCGACTCTAACAGAAACTGCCTCACCAGCATATTCCTGCCTGCCCCGACGACCTTGCGCACCCCGACTTCCTTTGCCCGCTTTCCCGCCCTGGCAGTCGAAAGATTTATAAAATTCACGCATGCGACAAGAAGGATCAGGAAGGCCACAAGCGAGAAGATATATACATATGTGATGTCACCACTGCCGGGTAGGTCATCGTTTACCCTTGAATCGAGGTGTATTGAAGTGAGGGGTTGAAAATCGAGACGGAATCTTTTCTCAGGACTTTCCATGATCCTGGAGATATCGACCCCGTAAGATTTCATGATATGATCGCCGTAGTTCTTTTCGACGAAAGCCGCCATAAGAGGGTTGAGGGCAACAGGAGATGATCCTTCAACAAGCTTTACGTAGGTCATGACGCTGTTGCTCCCCCAACCACTACTACCCCAGTCGTAATTGAAGATCATATTGTATTGAAGATGAGATTTCCCCGGACAATCCCTGAATACACCGGTCACTTCGTAATCCTTGCCAATAGTCGAGATACCGATAGACCGGCCTATCGGATCCTTGTTACCGAAATATTTCCTGGCGATACTCTCCGATAACACAACGGTCTGTGGCCGGTTGAGAGCCGACGCGGACGACCCTTTCAGAAATTCCACATCGAAAATATCGAAAAAATTGTTGTCCGAAATTATCGATCTCTCTTCCAGGAAAAATTTCTCCCCGCACTGGACGGAAAGTTTTCTGTTTATAGAATATACCAGGGCAGCATCCGTCACATCGGCCAGGTCCGTCTCCAATGCTTCAGCGAGGAGCACGGGAGTCGCCACTTGCACCCTCTCCTCTTCTCCACGAAGGATCTTGACGCGGTATATCCTGTCAGCATCTGGTTGATACCTGTCGTAACTCGTCTCGTCGATCACCCACATCGCGATCAGGAATGAACAGGCGAGCCCGATAGCCAGACCCGATATATTTATTATGGAATAGACCTTGTCCTTTTTAAGCTTTCTCAAAGCAAGGATCAGATAGCTTCTCAGCATAGTTATACTCCAGATGAAAGAATTGAATGCAAGGTACAGGGAAGCGCTCAGAGCCTGGGACCAGTAAGCTCTTGAAGCTCTGCCAGCCCCGTGCTCCCTGCGGATCTCATGATAATATTCCTCTAGGTCTCCCGATATTGTCTGCTTCTCGGTCGATGAGGCGAACAGTCCGAGTAGCTTTTTCGCCAGACGGGGAGGATTTTGTCCCATGTCATTTTCTTGCCGATTTCCGGTCACGCGCCCTCAGTCCCTTCGATGATCCCGGGGATCCCCTTCCAGAGGTTCTCCTGCAGCTCGGCTGTCTCCTTCAACGCCAAAATCCCCTGCTTCGTGAGACGATAATAGCATTTGCTCTTGCCGCCCCTGTGCGGTTCGGGGTCGGCCATCCTCTTTTCGACAAGATTCTTTTTCGCAAGGTTGTCCATTGAGACCCAAAGCCCGCCAAATTTCAGCTTTTTGCCGGCACGCTGTTCGACCTCCGCGATTATCGTCACCCCGTATGCGTTATCCTTCAGCCGCAGCACCGCCAGAAGAAGTATCTCGTCGTTTCGTGTCAGTATCATCCTGGTGACTCCAATCCATTTTTGACAGTTAACATCGGCACAGATTTGATAATCCCGATGGTCACATACATTATTACGAATAATTAGTAATAAAGTTACAGGATAATTTTCAAACAGGGGCCTTGACAACCCGACCGTTTTAAGATATGTTCAAACCAGTTGGTATTGCAAACCGGTCTGAAGCTGTAAGGAGCTAGTTATGGACACCGAAAAAAATCTCGCGGCGACACGTCATAAATTATATAAGTTCTGGACGATGGACGGGATCGGAGAATTGACCATCGGGCTGTCGTTCCTCTCTCTGGGTGCACTGGTCTACTTTGATTCCCCGATATTTGTAACATTCTGCGCCCTGGCTGGAGCCCTGCCGATCTTGTTGAAGAAGCGATTTGTATTTCCGCGTACCGGCTATTATACATCCGACTCGGCCCCCGCGACCCGGGACATCAACTCGCGATTCGGGTATTTCATTGTGTCGATCCTCATTCTGCTGACAGCCCTTGGGGTGATGAAAGCCACGGGTATGAGCTTCCCCTCCCTCATAGAGGATAACGTCCTGATCCTGGCTGGACTGCTGTTCACCGCGGCGATAATAGCGGGCGCGCTTTACACCGGAATCAAAAGAGTCTATTTCTACGCGGCCCTGACGCTGGGACTGTTCATACATGGTTCGCTGCGGACCTACCCTACGACAGACGGCATGGACCTTGTAAGAGAAGCTCTTGGCCTGCACATCATAGTTTTCGGAGCGGTGTGCTTTCTGATCGGCTGCGCATTCTTTGTCAGATTCCTGATCAAGTATCCGGTCATAAAGGATGTGGATGATGAAAAAGAATAATGACAGCGAAGCCTCAAAGCCCGGGCAACCGCTGATTGACTCGCTGATTCATGCACCGGCAAGGTTCAAGATAATGTCAAACCTCTATCTTGTTGGCTGGGTCGACTTCCTCTTTCTTCAGAACCTCACGGGACTGACCAGGGGAAACCTCTCATCACACCTGACCAGACTGGAAAAAGCGGAGTATGTGCTGATCAAAAAGGAATTCATCGGCAAGATCTCGCATACAACCATCTCGATGAGCGATAAAGGGCACAAGGCGTTCAACATCTACCGGGAAAACTTAAAGAAGCTGCTCGAAGATATCCCGGAGTAGCGGGAGTCTGGCGGTCATCTTACCGTTATCGGAGAAGCACCATCTTTCTCGTCAGGACATGCTTGCCCGCCTTGAGGCGGTAGAAGTAGACGCCCGCTCCGACCCGTTGCCCCTTGTGGTTGCGGCCGTCCCATATGGCGACATGGTAGCCGCGGCTCTGCGTCAGGTCGACGAGGCGATCGACCCTTCTTCCCGACACGTCAAAGACATCGACTGTGACCGGCGATTTCGCAGGCAGGAAATACCTGATGGTGGTTACTGGATTGAAAGGATTGGGGTAGTTCTGGAACAGGGTGAGCGGTAACTGAGGTGTGCTGATCTCACCTGTCTCGAAGAGGATTCTGCTCTGAGAGTCGAGTTCGTAGAGAACGCGGTAACGGTAGGCCTGATCATTCTCTATGCCGGCATCGACTACCCTGAAGTCCAGCCCATGGGCCTCGACGATCAGGCCGGGCATCGGCGTGAACAGTTCTTCGCCGCTCGCCGCCCTCTCGACGCTGAATTTTACGCCGTCATCCAGCTCGCTCAAAGACCACCTGATCTCTATGAATTCTCCGAGATGACTCGCCGCGAACGACTGGAGCAGGGTGGCCACATACTGGTTATCGACAAAGATCGAATCCTCGATGGAGCCGTCGTTGCCGGTATCGATCAGAATCTTGACGGGCAGCGTCCCGATATCGTCCCAGGACGGCACGATTGTATGAGATGTGTTCGCCGGAAGATCGATCGCCGAGTGCTCGAAAATACCTCCCGCACTTGCCGCAGCGATCCTCAGCCTGAGCTTGTACGACTTCTGCGGTCCATGATTGACGAATCTCAGGCTTCCGCTCTCCGGCGGTTCTATCGTCACCGAATCGCCCTGGACGAGGACACACTGCATCAGGCTGAATACTCTTTCTCCGCCGAAGATCTCTTCGCAAAGCTCGCCGCTGACTGTCTTCATGGCCGCATCGGGATTGACCAGAGTAAACACCTCTCCGCAGTTCACTCGGTCGGTCTGAGTCAAAACGGCATCGTTTCTCGCGTAAGAGAAGATCAGCGATTCAGTAAAGTACGACATCGACACGTCCGGACCGGGGAAATCCGTCATCGTCACATCGTACGGACCCTCGGGGAGAATGTATTCCATCGGAGGGTGAAAAGAACCGGTAAGAGGTACCACCGGGCGAGCGTCCGGGATCGAATTGTAGATGCTGCCACCTGAGAAACCGATCGATCCTCCCATCTCGCCCTCTATATCTATCGAAGTCCCCTCCGTGTTGTACAGGCTGACATATCCCGGCCCTGCGGCCGGCCCTGCGAAGGAGCCGGTCGATTTGCCCCATGCAAAAGTTCGTAGCATGTCACGGCCGGCTGAGGAGCTCGAAAAATCCGCAGGCGGCTCGAAGTAGTTACTCGCCCTGTCCATGAGATGCAGCAGAGAATCTCCACCCCAGCCTGGAAGATTATCGTAGTTCCAGCAGCCGCTCTCCACACCCACCACTATCCTGGCGGAATGATCGTCGGGGAAATTGCTGTCGTAGACGTAGATCGAGTCGTATTGAGGAAAGTCTTCGCTTCTTACGACCTTCCACGGAACGACGGCGTGGGCGCCGCTTCCCGAGTTGTACCCGAGGTAGAGCCACCTGTCGTCTCTCGTATCTTCGAGAAACATCGATCTGATCTCTGCAATGGCCTGATCGGGGCTCTTGGCAAAATTCGAATCGATCCTCGCATTAAAATTCGCGCCAAGCTGATAAAGAGCGATCCCGTTGACTGTCTGCCTGAGATCGTCATCCAGAGAAAGCGCATGGAGGACGTCGTAGGCATCGACGCCGGGGTAAGAAGCTAAAAAGGTGATCTTGTCGTCGAAGGCCATCAGGCTCGACAGCGAGAATCCCAGACAGCTGCCGGCCCATTCTTCCTTGATCGACGCCCACTTCTGCACGGCCGAGGGACGGTATTCGATTCCAAAAGGAGTGTTTATGTAGCACGCGCCTGCGCCGAATACGCTGGCGAAGAGGAGCCAGTCGGGAAAATCATCCGGCTCGGCTTCGATGAATCCCGGCACGGTGAAATAGAACGGATATTCCCTGCCCGTGTTGGGATCGATGCCATTTACGTAGTCGAACCGGTTCCACCAGCTCTCCGGCCACATGTCATCCTCGACATTCCGGAAATCCCAGTCATCGCGGCCAGGAAGAAAGGGATAATACTCGAGATCGGGGTCGAGCCGGGTTAGCTCGTCCCCCTTTATTTTGAAAAGACCGCTTTCCGCTCTCTGGTTCTGATTTGTGATGTCTTCGATCAGTATTCGGCATTTTGCCGATACAACATCGGGCACCGTCCACTTGTACGATCCATCGCTGGCAGGGACGCTCGCCGCCACCTCGTGATACTCGATGTCCTGGGGATCATAATGCGTCGCGTAAGAGATCGAGATCGAATCGATCCCGACAGCGGACCATTCGATATTGTACTTCTCTCCCGCAATCCAGAGATCGTCCTCTTCTGGAGAAAGGACGATGACGGTGAAAGTGTCTGGATTAAACTCGTCCGCCCCGATATCCACGTCGGCAAGCGCGATACCGTCTCCGTCGATGATCCTGAGATCCCCGTCGATATCCATTTCGGCATTTGTAGATGGAGTATCCCCCGCGTCCACCAGAGTCGAGGCCCAATCGAGATGATGATCGAAGATCCTGAAAGTATCCCCCACCGCTGCCAGGGCGGTGATATCGCCGCTGATGAAGATCGTGTCCTCCACTGATCTTTCGATGAAGAACCACCTCTCCTCGCTCCGGTCGGGCCTTATGATGAGCTGATCGATCTTCGATCCGGGCGGGTCGAGACCGGAATGGACGATGACCGAGAGGTTCTCCTTTTCAACATAGCCGACGCTATCCGCTATTCCCGTCACTTCGGCCACGAAAAGGGGATCGATATCCTCGTTCGTAGCGTATATCCCTCCGAGGGACTGCAGTTCCTCAACTGTCCGGAAAGACCCCGTCCCCGTCCGGAACCACAGCTCGTAGAGACCGTCATTGTCGTGGAAGACGTTATACCCCACCCAGGGGATCTCGTTATCGTCCTTCGAGTATCCGTTTCCTATGTTGCCGTAAAAAATATTGCTGGCTATCCGGCTTTGAGCCCCATCGTCCAGATCGTGCCACAGGCCGATCTTGTAATTATAAGCTGCCGTGTTGTTGATAAACTCGAGATCGCTGGAATGGATCTCAGCACCATGCCCCCGCAGTGATGAAGAGAGCTGATAATACCCGTTTCCCGCTATGACACAACTTTCCACACGGACAGGCACGTCATCGCCTCCGTCATCCTCGGCCTGGATGCCGGATTCCCCGTTACCCGATATGATACATCTCTCTATCGTCAGGCCGGTGATCCCCGTCCCGATGTCTGCCAGTATCCCTGCATTCTCATTCCCGGAAAATATACTGCGGGATATCGAGATCTCGGCCGGCGACGTATATCCGCAGTTCAGGGAGATCCCCCGTCGGTTGTCAACCACTGTGATGTTCTCGACTATCAGCTGCTGGACCAGTCCGAACTCGTTTGTGAAGGCCACACCCGAACCGGCATTATCCATAAATGTTGAATTGGTTATCTCAAAGATATTATAGCCCGTACCGATGCAGCTGATGCCGCTCCCCTCATTGAATTGAAATGTGCAGCCGTCGATCAGCGCGTCGCCCTGCGAGTCGATGCCTCCCTGCGAATATCTCACCGTGCAGCCGGATAACGATAATGAACCATCGGTATGGACATCTATTCCGCTGTTATACCCCCATGTCTGGATGGAGGAAGGTTCGGGCTCAAGGTCCGTGTCGCCTCCGAACTGATCATCCTCGAAGGAGGTGAGGACCGCTCCCTCCGCTGTCATCCGGCCGTAGACGTTGAAGTTCGGATGAGATGAGACATCGGTCATCTTGAGGACCGAGCCCTCGCCGATCGAAAGAGTCCGGTCAGCCATTACATCTATCCGCCCCACGAGGAAAGGGATCTCGGCGGAGGACTGCAGCTGGCAGTCGACGTCCCGCACCTCGCCATCCATCCTGATGACATCGATCGTATTGCCGCTCCCCGTATTTCCCCTCAGGTCACGAAGAACGCATCCGTTCGCTTCGACCAGGGCGGACTGGGGCGGGTACGGAAAGAACTCGACGTCATGGAATTCATTCCCCACTACCTTGACCTGATTGACAGAGTGTAGATAGACCGTGTAGCGCCCCAATGTGCTCATATCGTTAAAAGAACATTCCGTCATCGAGAAATTCCAGAAAGGGTCGCGTGAAGTATAGTAGGGATCTATGTAGTTGATTACCCGTGATAACGCTTCGAATCCGGATTCGGAAAACTGACAGTTATCGAGAGTGACATCTCCACCTCCGAAATCGAGCAGGTAGGCTTCGCAGGTCCCGAAATGTCCCACACTGTCGAAATTGCACCATGAGAACTCGACCATATACGTATCCCGGCCGGGACTGGCGGAGCTGGTCCAGTCACCGGTCTTGATGCCGTAGGCGCCTTTGAAGATCACCCGGTCACTTGAAGTGCCGGTGACATGTATATGTCCATAGGACCGCAGCATGAGTGGTTCCGATGTGGGCGGCATGAAGATCAGCTCGAAAGGGACAGATCCCGCGCCGTCCGTACGGACATAGAAGGATCCAAAGTCGATGACCCTGTCATCTTCACCGAGGATGTTCGTCACTGCGATATCCCGCTCGATTATAAACGGCGGGCCGGGATCGAGGTCCATGAACAGGCCGTAGGCGTTCTGGTAATCCCTGTCGATCGATACCCCCCTTCCATAGAGGGAAAGGGCCGCAGTCACCCAATCCTCGAGATCTTCGTCCCATTGCCTGTTCAGGTATACTTCAGCACTGACGGGATGAAGCCCCATGGACAACATTAAAAGGAATATCAGGATGAACGAAAGATACTTCACCGTAAAAGCACCATCTTCCTCGTCCGCTCAAAATCTCCCGCTGACAGGCGATAGAAGCAGACTCCGCTCGCCACCGGTTTGTCTTTGTCGTTCTTTCCATCCCAGATCACTGAATATCCGCCGAACCTTGCTTCGAGCTCTTCGTCGATCAAAGTAGCGACAAGGCGCCCGGATACGTTGGCGTCCGCAATACAATATTCATCGGTAAAGAGACATGAATTGATGGGACTCGATCTATCTTCTATCGACCCGTTGTAATTGGGTGTAATGGACTCGATGGCCTGACTGAAGGCAGATGAACAGCTGCTGGCAATGGTCATGATAGTAATGACCAGCACACAGCATATCGTTTTCATTATTATCTCCCTTGAGAAGGTGAGAAGATTATATCAGAACAAAACTCGACATTCAAGTCGGTTTACAACTTGCGGCCAGGAACAGATTTAAAGAGCTCTGCCCGCATGGGCAACTCCTTCGCCTCGCCGACGAACCTGTCCGGGCCTGGACAAAGAGTACCCGTAGCAGGGTCAGCCCCCCCGTAATCAATCAGCGACACACCAGGGCTGATACATATTTACATGCCTAGGTACAAAGAACTTAATAGACGTCGACCAGCGTAACCATATGTTTACACTTGCAGTTATGTCATTTTTCTATTGACTGCGGAGTGTGATTATGGTAGCCTGCCCCTGATTCTAATACTAGATGTTCTCAGGGGAAAAATATAAAATCTAAATCTCGATGCCGGGAATTGATTTACTTCTTTAGACAGAATCTAAAGGGAAGGGCACTCTCATGAAACATCAGACCCATATTTATATAGCCAGGAAGGCTATCGAACTTCTCTACGACTCACTTAATAATTTAAAATACCCGAGCGGTCAGGCCGCGGCCTCTTCGAAAAAAACGGCGTGGCGCAGGGAAGCGAAGGATCTTCAGAGGATACTATACTCACACATCGGCTCTATCACAGAGGCGAGCTGGGCGCCCGACGACATCCTCTGCGACAAATCGACCTTCCACGTATTCAAGCTTTACACGGAGGACGAGTTCACGGATTTCGCGGATTTCTCAAAGGAGATCCACGTCTACCACAGCAAGAACTACCACCGGGCCTCCGGCGGTGGCGGCCTACCCTACAAGGTCGACCACCTCGCGAGAATGATCAACGACATGCTGAAGCTCAGGCAGTTCAACGACAGCTTCAACATGGAACATATCATGTACCAGTTCTTCCTTCTCTCGCATTACGTGGTCGATGCCCATGTCCCGATGCACTGCGACATCCGCGACGACAATCCCGGCTCGAAGAAGCCCAGCGAGGGTCTCTACTACCCGGATAAATGGCACGGCAAGCTCGAGCAGACATGGGAAGATGCAGTCCTTCCTGTCGGGATCGAAGAGAACCTGATCATCGCTGAAAAGGGCAAAGAGATGGGCGTGGACAGCGAATACAGTGACAGCGTCGCATACAACCTCAAGAAACACGCGAAGGAGATCGACACATTCTATCTGGAACCCAGAAAGCTCTTGGACTACATGATAGACCTCTGCATCAAGTCGAAGAAACGCAACCAGCGTCTCTTCCCCATCGCCGACCCGTCCGAGCCGGTGATGGCCAAGTTCGACGACATTACCAGGGAGATCTTCAACGCGGCAATCGGCAACGTCATCTCTATCTGGATGTGCATCTGGGCGAAGAACTGAAGAACTACCTCTTCAGATGTCGATCCATGAAGCTCGTGATCGTCTCGAACAGATGGGTCCGTGTCGCCTTGCCGGTCAGGCTGTGTTTCTTGCCCGGGTAGGTCATCATCTCGAACGGGATCATCCGGTCCTGAAGTTCCTTGAACAGACGGGTGCTGTTGGTGAACAGGACGTTGTCGTCGGCCATTCCATGTACCACCAGCAACGGGCCACGAAGGTTTTCGATATACGGAAAGACCGAGGTCGCTTCGTACCCGGCACCGTTCTGGTCAGGATGACCCAGGTACCGTTCGGTGTAATGCGTGTCGTATAACAGGTAGTCTGTGACCGGGGCGACCGCGACACCCGCATAAAACAGGTCGGGAGCTTTCATCATCGTCATCAGGGCCATGTACCCACCGTAGCTCCAGCCGAAGATCCCGATACGCTCCGCGTCGACATATGGTAGCGTGGCCAGAAATTCGGCACCGACTACCTGATCGTCTACTTCGATCTTTCCCAGTTGCCCATAGATCGGATCGTCAAACCTGGTCCCACGATGTCCCGTGCCCCTGTTGTCCAGGGTGAACACGACATATCCGTGCTGAGCGAGGTACTCGGAGTACAGACTCCAGATCCCGCTCCACTTATTGTACACCTGCTGACCGCGTGGGCCACCGTAGCAGTCGATGAACACCGGATACTTGCGATCCGCGTCGAAAGGTATCGGTTTGATAATGCTGTATTGAAGGTCCTGGCCGTCATCGGCTTTCAGTGTGCCATACTCAACGCTACTATGCCGGTCGGAATAAGGGAAATAGGGATGTCCCTCCACTAGAGGATTTTCCTCCAGCCAGGTGATGCGTGTGCCGTCTGCCCGGTGCAGGCTGACTTGGGACGGAGTATCAGTGTTGCTGAAATTATCGATGTAGCTGCTGCAATCGTCTGCCATCTCGATTCTGTGAACCCCATCACGAGATGTGAGCCGCTGTGGTTTTTCGGCATTTGAGCCGTCGAGCCTGACGGTGTATAAATGTCGTTCCAGAACGGTTTTTTCTGTACCGATGAAATATACAAGGCCTGCATCCTCGTCGACTCCGAGTACACTCTCCACACACCAGTCACCTTTTGTAAGCCGGGCCTTGATCTTACCCTCTGGCGTACAGAGATATAGATGGGGATATCCATCACGGACGCTTTTCCAGACAAAGGCCTCGCGGTCTTCGAGTACAGACAGGTCGTTGTGAAGCTCCACCCAGGTATCGCTGACTTCCTGCATGAACATGTTTGTCTTGCCGGTCTTGACATCCGCCATCAGCAGGTCGAGACTCTGCTGATCCCGCGGCTGGCGCTGGACGATTAGATGTCCGACATCGAACCAGTCGACACGTGCCAGATAGATGTCCGTCTCTTCTCCCAGATCGATCCAGGTTATGTCGCCTGTGCGTCCGCCAGCGACGGTCACTACACCAAGCGATACCAGAACGTTCGGGTCACCGGCAGCAGGATACCGCTGCTCACTCACCGAAAAACTTTCGGCATTTATCTCATAGCGCTTCGCCATCGGTACCGGTGACTCGTCAAACTGCTCAAAAGCGATATATTTCTCGTCACCTGACCACCAGTAGCCGGTGTAACGACGCATCTCCTCCTGGGCCACGAACTCGGCCATGCCATTGGAGATCACACCTCCACCATCATCGGTCAGCTGGCGTTCACGGCCGTTGCCACGATCTATCACAAAGAGATTTTTTTCACGGATGAAGGAGACAAAATTACCCAGCGGTGAAAACCGCGCGTCTGTCTCGAACTCATCGGTCTCGGTCAATCGGGTAGTCGCTTCACCGGCAGGTGATGTCAGATCATATACATAGATGTCGCCGGCCAGCGGGAACAGAAGCGCGGTACCGTCATCGGACCACCGGTACTCGACTATACCCTTGTACGACGAGATACGTTGCCGCTCGCGGCGAGCCTTTTCCTCTTCAGAGAGGATCTCCTCTCCTGGAAGAAGCACCTGCGAATCGACCAGCAACCGCGACACTCCGTCAGCGATGTTGTACTCCCATAGATCGAGTTGGTCGTGAGCTGTCTCCTTGCCCTGGAGAAAGGTCACACGCAGGCCGTCCGGGGAGATCTTCAACGAACGCAGACCGGGCCCGCTGAGGCTCGGGTCGTCGAAGATACGTTCAATGGTAAGTTGAACAGGCTCACCTGCCGATGCTGCAACTGACTCGGCTGCCGATGTGGCAGGAGCCAGAAAAAAGGACAGACATAGCAGGGTCAAAACCGGATAGATAAAGCAGGTACAACGCATAGTCGTTCTCACTTTCGATGAGTTAGTCTTTTCGGCATTCTAGCCCATCGATGCAATATATTTCAAGTCCGACTACGCGCGGGGCCTCATCGGCCTCTGTTGCACCTCACATCAACGCATCACAAGCAACTTCTTCGTCATCGACTGCTTGCCTGATGTGAGCCTGTAATAATAGATCCCTGAGCATACATTTGATCCACGCTCGTTGGTCCCATCCCAGACGACACGATGCTCTCCCCTGTCGACCTGGCCATCGACGAGGGTCGCCACTCTTCTGCCCGCGGTATCATAGATGGCAAGAAGCGTGCTGCCCGGCACCGCGACCGAATACTCGATCGTCGTAGACGGGTTACATGGGTTGGGGTAGTTCCTTATCTGGAGAACGGATTTATCTACGGTCGTGACCCTGATCTCAAGCGAAGTAAATTCCCTGTCGGTGCCGACCGCGCCGACACGATAATAATAGACCCTGTCCGGTTCGGTAGTGAGATCCGGATAGCTGGTCCTCTCCGTCGCCGGGATCAGGATACTGTTGAGCCTGAAAAAATGTTCCCCTCCATCATCCGATCGATAGATATTGTATCCGATCACCGTTTCGTCGGCGCTGATATCCCAGTCCAGAAGAACAACGCCGTCCTTGTACGTACACGTGACCGAAGTGACGGCGATGTCGAGCGTCCCTTCCCACCCGTTTATCTTCGCCATCAGCCACCAGGCAGCGTTCCCCTTTAAGTCGCAATTTTCAAATGATGTGTGGTTTTCGTCAGCTCCGGCGAGTTGCGGATGCTCGACAGGAACAGTCTGCCCGTTATATTCGTAAGTCGAAAACTCCCACTCGCCCGTGGCAGGGTCTTTCCACCAGCAGTCGATATCTGCGTAATCGTAGAGGACCTTGTTGTTCTCGATGCAGAACTGTCGGATCTGCTCGTTCCTGTTGTGCCTGTTGTATCCGTAGTATTCGGCGTGCTCTGCCGTACCGGTAAAATAGACGAATGTCACATTCGGATACTCCTGCTCGAGCATGTTCATCGTGGCAAGATAGTCGTTCACCATTGATTCCGATCCCGTATCGAGGTGGGTGCACCAGCAAAACCCCGAGATGTTGAGCGCAGGAGTACCATCGAGCGTGGCGCGCGTACGGTCGAGCCCCGCTCCGCTCCAGTAGTCGGTCGGATCGGCCGGTGTAGTATACATGCACCATGCTCCTGCCTCTTCGACTAGATACCCACCGCTGTACGGCCAAGCGACACTGTACGTAAAGTCGGATTCCTCGAGCCTGGCAAGTCCCGTGTGGAGCTGCCTGCCATGAGACTGGCGGGCATAATGGAATCTGCAATTATCCTGTACCGCGTCGATCACCTCGAGCGGGATCTTCGAGATATCGGTGCAGGTGTGGTCGATGATAAGCGGCGATGTCCTCTCGCCCGCTTCGGCTGGCGCCGAAATCGCGGTCACAAGACCGACGAAAATTATTCCGATAAAAATGCTGTTCGTTCTTTTCAATTTTCTACCCCTCGTTACTTTGCTCATTCGTCATTTTGCCGCCCGGGCCCCCATCGTCGGAGATACGCAGGCACCGCAGGTTCAGAGCGCCGTTATCTCCGCCGCGCGCCTTCAGCACCATAGCCCCCCAGAGAGTTCGGTGCGTGCCCGGACGGGCGGATTCATCAGGCTGCGCCAGATACGTTCATGCCTTCCCGCAATCACGCAGCTGCCCGCAGAGATATTTCATTTTTTGGAAAATCGTAACGAAGCTTTAGATATGGGTCATACTTGTCGTTCGTTGATTGATGCTGCAAGGAACATTCCACGGAAACTGGCCGCGCAAGGCCTGATGACCTCGCCGTTAGTCATAGTTTCCCGTTGTGTATTGGAGTTTCGAGGAGGGTATGATTATTTTTGTAATACCGGGTTGTTGTGATCATGGGCCGGCTGAAAATCGGCTATTTCACCCGGCGGGTTATGACTGATTATTGATATTATTCGGCAGAATGCATGACGTTTCTGACTTAACTCGCCCCTTGAAAATCGGCCATTCGTCAGGCATGAAAAATTATCAAATGGGTCGTCATCCCCATCGAGAATTATCACAAACCGGAAGCTATCGGAGGGCACTCACGAATCCTTTCGAAGCTGGAGCCGTAGTACGGCCCATATATATCATCCGCATTGGCGTGGCACCATCATTCAGGTCATCTCCTGAACATTCAACTATTCCTTAATCATCCTCCTTGTATTTCTTAGATAATGTTCATTTTTCTATGATTGATCTAAAATAATTGTTGACAGATTTTCGGGAACGTTTCGGGCGTTGTCCGAGGTGGCCCGATATTTCGATGTGTCAGGCCATTCTAGTGGGCGCATTCCCGTGTTTTTTTGTTTTTCGTGATTTCTCTCACCGATTCATCTTTTTGGCCGCTGGCCGACGTCTGTATGGCTCCAAAAACTCCATGGTATAATGCAGTCAATGGG
>JAHOYU010000222.1 GCA_019038625.1 Candidatus Latescibacterota bacterium
CATAAAATGCTTCTGATCTTCATGCTGAAGATTCCTCCTTCTGAAAAACTGCGATTCCATCCCGTCTCCGCATAATATACCGACCGGGACTGAATATTTAAAGGAAAAATGGATATTCAGGGAAAGTACTGCCAGTAACACATTAATAAACAATGACTTAAGGCTCCCCTGGTCTTTGGCGTGGAAATCGAATATTTTTCTTCCCACAACGTAAGACATTCTGATACGATGGGCAAAAGCGGTCTTGAGATTCACCTGTTTGCCAAGGGACGGGATATGAGCCGAAAGATAGTTTATGAACATGTCGATGTCTTCACTACGAAGCCATTCGGGGGGAACCAGCTTGCCGTATTCGAAAAGCCGGGCAAGCTGAAAAAGACGCAGATGCAGCTTATCGCGCGGGAGATCAATTTCTCCGAGACGACATTTATTTTTCCGCCCAAGGACAAGGAAGCAGACGCAAAAGTCAGGATCTTTACACCTGCAGAGGAAATTCCGTTTGCCGGCCATCCGGTTCTTGGTACTGCATTTGTGATCCTGTCGAATAAAAAGGGCAAGAAACCGTCTGGTCTTGAGCTGGAGTTGGATTCGGGAAAGATCTCGATTGATGTGATCAAATCGAACAAGACGGAGACGAGACTTTCCATGAACCAGCCGGTTCCAAAGTTCGGGAGTGCTCTCATGAACAGGGGACAGGCGGCCAGGGCTGTAGGAATCAAGAATTTCGACCTCCTTGGCGGGGGAGTGATCTCGAACGGACTTGATTTTCTTATAATCGAGGCCAGAGATTCAGAGGTAATAGGCCAGGCCAACCTGAATATCGAAGAAGCCATCAACGTGATGGCCAGACATAAAGTCATAGGCATATATCTTTTTGCCAGGACAGAAAATCCAAAGATCAATATACATGCCCGGTTTTTCGCGCCGACACTCTCTGTCATGGAGGACCCGGCGACGGGATCGGCTGCCGGGGCTCTGGGAGGTTACCTGGCCAGGATACTCAAGTTCCCGGCCGAGCTCAAGCTTATGATCAGCCAGGGTAAAGAGATGGGCAGGCCAAGCCTTCTTCAGACAGATGTCCATTGTGATCGTGGTATGGTGCAGAAAGTCCAGGTCGCAGGTTCGATAGTGAGGGTGGGAGAAGGCACAATATCGATGCCTTGAAGGATTTGATTTTTATTTTGCTGCAGAATGTGGTATAATAACGGCGGTTGAGGGGTTGGGGTCGTGAAAACACCGGCCAGCTCTGAATAAAATCGACAATATTTGCCGGAAAAGGTTCTGAGGAGGTGGCCCGCGTGACCCTTTCATTGGATCTCTTTTCCGGTTTTTTTATGCAGTCAATTCCGACGGACTGCGTCTTTACGTCCTGCTGACAAGCATCTATTCCTTGAGATACTTCTCGAACCAGTCATGTAGCGTGTTCCACCAGAGTTCCGCGTTCTGAGGCTTCCTTACAAAATGGTCCTCATCCGGGAAGAAGAGTAGTTTCGAGGGGACTCCCTGCCGCTGCAACGCGGTGAAGAATTCGAGGCCCTGGGTATACGGGACCCTGTAGTCGTGTTCTCCATGGACGACGAGACATGGCGTTTTGAATTCCGCGACGAACCTGTGTGGCGAAAACTTTTCATAGATCTCCCTGCTCGTCCATGGCATGCCGCCAAACTCCCATTCCGGGAACCACAATTCCTCAGTGGCACCGTACATCGATTCGAGGTTGTAGACTCCGGCGTGTGAGACGAGGCAGGTGAACCTGTCGGTATGGCCCTCGATCCAGTCGACCATATATCCGCCGTACGATGCTCCAGCCGCGCCGATCCTGTCAGGGTCGATATAATCGAAGTTTTCCAGCATATAGTCCAGTCCGTTCATGATGTCGGTATACGGCGCGCCTCCCCAGTCGCCGCTGATCGCGTCAGTGAATGCCTGTCCGTACCCGGTGCTGCCTGTAAAGTTGAATGTAGCCACCACATACCCCGGTGATGCGAACATCTGGACGTTCCACCTGTAATGGAAGTTGTCTCCGAACGCGCCCTGCGGGCCACCGTGGATCAACACGATAACCGGATATTTCCGGCCTTCTTCAAAGAAAGGAGGTTTGACGATCATCCCGTGTACCTTCGTAGCAGCTCCGTCAAACCAGAACTCTTCGAGCGGGTTCATTGCCAGGTCGGCGAGCAGATGGGCATTTATATCGGTAAGCGGCGATATTTTTTTACCTTTCATCGTGGATGTGTAGAGGTCGGTCGGTCGGTCGACACTCTGCCTCGCGAATACTATCTTCCTGCCGTCAGGAGATATTCTCAGGTTGTTATCATATCCGCCTGTGATTACTTTTTCCGGCGTGGCCCCACGTATACCCACTTTGCAGATCGAGTAACGTCCCCGGTCCTGCGTAGAGAAGAAGATCGAACGGCTGTCCGGACTCCAATCGAAATTGCCGATACCGTAATCAAAATCTTCCGTGAGATTAAGTGTCTTTTTTTCTCGGCGGTCATACAGCATCAGGCGATAACGGTCGGCCTCGAACCCGGCCTTCATCTGGGCTCTGTAGGCGATATATCTCCCGTCGGGCGAATAACGGGGGTTGTTATCGTTGGACAGGTTCTCCGATGTGATCGATGTCGTCGTACCATCCTTGACCGACATGATATACAGGTCGTTGTTAGTCGAGATGGCCACCATCTGGTCAGGATTCATGGAATAGCATATCTCGTCTCCGTCAGGCGAGAAATCGTAGTCACGTTCTCCCCCGAGCGAGATCGGGGGGACGTCCGTCATGCCCCTGTTAATCTCTACGAGTGAGGAACTGTCGATATCGGTCAGGAAGAGATGGCTCCATCGTCCCTCTCTCCAGTGATTCCAGTGGCGGAACATCAGATGATCGATCAAGCGGGCCTTGACCTCGCTGTTTTTCCATTCATCCAGTTTTTCAGCGTTACAATCCATGTCATCGCATTCGGGATATACTCGAGATGTGAATGCCATGGTCCTGCCGTCAGGGGACCACAGGGGGTCGGACACTCCTGTCGGAATGTCTGTGATCCTGCGTGCTTCACCACCGCCGGTCGGGATTATCCATATCTGTGAACTGCCTTCGCGATCGGAGACGAAGGCCAGCTCTTTTCCGTCGGGTGACCAGCACGGGGCGTAGTCGCTTCCACTGCTCCTGACGAAGTTCCACGGCTGTCCCCCGTCAGTCCTGACCATGTAGATGTCGGTGTTGGAAGAATTACTCTCCTTGTCGAACCAGGTCACGGTAAAGGCGACCAGGTCTCCCTCGGGTGATATCTCGAAACTGCCGATCCTTCCAAGCGAGATCAGGTCGTCGAATGTCAACGCGTGAGGTTCACCATTGATATCTCCTTCGTGTGCTCCGACGGGCAGGGTCACTATCGTGGCATACAGCGAAAGAAGGAGCAGCATGACCGGGATCTTCGAGAACGGATATCTCATTTCAATCTCCTCGAAATTAAGGTTAGATTATTTACAGGGTTCTATTTTATGAAAAAGAGCGTCTATTGGCAACTTTTATAAAAAACTGCCGTATATAAACTTGAATCTCGAATCAAATTCTGTAAATCTGGATGACGATTGTTCAGTCGGCGTCAGGCGCCACGCACCCACTGCTTCCCACGGAGGAAGATCATGATAGAAGTCAGTGAGATCAGGAAACAGTTTGGAGAAGTCAGGGCCGTTGACGGCCTCAGTTTCAAGGTATCCGAAGGTGAGATCTTCGGCCTTCTCGGCCCGAACGGTGCAGGGAAGACGACTACGATATCGATGCTTTCAGGCCTTCTCGCGCCGG
This sequence comes from Candidatus Latescibacterota bacterium, assembly GCA_019038625.1. Taxonomy (NCBI): domain Bacteria; kingdom Pseudomonadati; phylum Candidatus Latescibacterota; species Candidatus Latescibacterota bacterium. The sequence continues at coordinate 3,809 of JAHOYU010000222.1, forward strand.
ACTCAGGGACAATAACCGTTGCGGGCATGGATATCTCTGCTGGCGACCGCAGAGCGAAAGCCATGATGGGCGTTATCCCGCAGGAGATCGCTCTCTACGATGAACTTTCAGGCCGCGAGAACCTGCATTTCTGGGGTGGTCTTTACGGTCTGACAGGAGCAGATCTTAAAAAGGCGACCGCCAGGGTGCTCAAGATGGTCGACCTGACCGACAGGGCAGACGACCAGGTGGGGAAATACTCTGGAGGGATGAAAAGAAGGATCAACCTCTGTGCCGGTCTCATACACAGGCCGAAGATCATTCTGCTCGATGAGCCGACGCTGGGAATAGATCCTCAGGCGAGGATCAAGATACTCGAGATCGTGAAAAAAGAAGCGAAGTCCGGAACTACGATCATCTATACCACACACTATCTCGAAGAGGCGGAAGAACTCTGTGACAGGATTGCGATCATAGATAAGGGCGCCATCTACGCTGAAGGGAGCCTTGCGGAACTTGTCGATCTTGCGGGAGAAGAAGACATTATCACCGTCACCGGCGATTTCAAGGGCTGGAAAGGCGACAACCTGCCTGAAGGTGTGAGGCTCGACCATATGGAAGAGGGCAGCCTGAGATTTTATATCTCCAGGAAGGACTCTCTGGGGTCTCTTCTCAATTCCTTTTTCGGCGCGGGGATCAGCGTGGAAAGTGTCTCGATCAGCGAGCCGGGGCTTCAGGGCGTATTCCTCAAGCTGACCGGCCGGGAACTGAGGGATTGAATATGAATACGATACTCAGAATATTCATCCTCGATCTGAGGAGAAGGATGAAAAGTCCTCTCGCTATCGTTCTCACGATGTGTATCCCCCTGGTGATGACGTTGATAATCGGGTCGGTCTTTGGACGCGCGGGAGATGTGAAGCTGCCAAGGATAAAAATGCTTCTCGTAGATAATGATGGAGGCCTGGCGGCGCGGTTTCTGAGGCAGGGACTCGAACAGGGACAGCTCGCGGAGATGGTAGAGGTGATCCCTGTCGTCGAAGAAGAGGGAGAGCGTTTAATGGCCAAAGGTGAAGCGTCGGCCATGGTCGTGATCCCGGACAGTTTCACCACTAGGGTAGTCGATGGTCTGCCGGTCACTATCCGGGTCGTGAAGAATCCCTCGGAATCGTTTCTGCCGATAATCGCGGAAGAGATCATATCGACGTTCGGAGTTATCCTCGACTGCGGGACGAATACTTTCAAAGAACCTCTTAGAAAGTCGAAAGAGATCCTGACTGCCGAAGGGTGGCCCTCGCTGAATGAGATTCAGACACTTATGGATGAGGCGAAGGTTATATTCGCTCTTACCGGCGGATACCTGACTGATACACTGATCTCTGTCGAAGAATCTACAGTCTCCGAAGCCGGGGATGAAGGGGGAGGAGGGTCTTCGGGAGTCAATGTCTTCTCGTATGTCATGGCTGGAAGCATGATGATAGGCCTTCTCTTTACCAGTAACATCATGCTCAGGGATATAGTAAGGGAAAGGGCCTCGGGCACACTGACCAGGATCCTTGCCGCACCGTTGAGTATCTGGCACGTCGTGGCCGGAAAACTGCTGGCTGCCTACATGGTCACAATGGTGGCCTGTCTGGCACTGCTGATCATAGGGCGATTCGCTTTTGGCATGGACCTCGGTGGACCCGTCGTTCTCGCCGTACATCTCTCGGCTACCATGTTTATGATCACCGGATTTATGACATTCTGCTTCGGCCTGATCAGGAGTGAAAGGTCGGCTGACGCGATCGTATCTGTCCTGATCATCGTCATATCTCTTCTCGGTGGAGGTTTGATCCCGATCAGTCAGATGGGTGGGATGTTCAGGTCGATAGCGTTGTTTTCTCCGGTCTACTGGGCCAGCGACGGATTCATGGAAATATTCCTCAACCAGGCCGGCCTGGCAGATATTATCCAGAATATCGCCATACTGGTCGGGATCGGGTTGGTCACTCTTATGCCCGGTACCTGGTTACTTGGAAGAAACCTGAGAAAAGGAGGGTCGAAATGAAACGGACAGACCCTCTCAGGCTGATCTGGCTCATCGCCCGTACCGACCTTGCCCTGACTTTCAAGGAGCGGAGCACCGTCTTCTGGGCCTTTGTCATGCCTTTTGTCTTTATCTTTGTTTTCGGACAGTTCGGAAACAGTTCAGGTCGGTCGGGAGTGAGCGCTACGATAACGATAGAGAACAATGACAGGGGACCGCTCGGCGACGACCTGATCAATACCCTCAAACGTGAGAATATCGGCCTTGTGGACAGTCTCGCTGAGGGAGCCGATGCGGTGAGAACGCTGGTTATCCCGGACGATTTCTCCGAGAAGGTCTTTTCCAGGGAAAGGACAGCGGTCTATCTCCGCAAGGACGAAGGTTCGAACATTCAGGCAGGGGAGACGGCAGCTGTCGCCATAACCCGGGGGCTGATCAAGGTCGTATCGACACTTCTCGAGATCGAGAACGGGATGATCGGGTCGGGCAGCCCGTATCTCTCGATAACAGGAGATTCTCTCAACGGAAACCTGCAGTTGGTGATCGATGAATTGCCTGAAGGAGATACGATGATGGAGTCCCGGATCGATTCGCTGATGGCGAGAGATCCAGGCGTGCTGGTCGATAGTAAGATGGCCGGGCGAGGTGTCGAACCGCCGGGAGGTTTCCAGGGAGCGGTCCCGGGCAATCTAGTGATGTTCGTGCTTATGACGATGGCTTTTGGAGGCATCACCCTGGCGATCGAGAGAAAGAGCAGGGTGTTGATGCGGATCGGAGTCTCCCCGGCAGGCCGCCGGGAAATCGTCGCGGGAAAACTGCTCGGCAGGATGATGCTCGGATCTCTTCAGATCCTTGTTCTTCTGGTCGCCGGAAGGTACCTCTTTGGAATAAGTCTTGGTAACTCTATCCCTGCGCTGGTCGTTCTTATGCTTTCCTTCGCGTTCTGCGCCGGTGGATTCTCTATTCTCTTCGGGTCGCTGTTCAGTAATCCCGATCAGGTGTCGGGATTCGCCGTTATAACGTCGCTCGCGATGTCGGCTCTCGGGGGCTGCTGGTGGCCGCTGGAAATCGTTTCAAGGCCGTTCAGGATCGTGGCCTTCCTCCTTCCGACAGGTTGGACGATGGACGGGATCCACAAGCTTATCTCATTCGGATACGGATTTTCATCGGTGGTTACTCATGTCGCGGTATTGTGGCTCTTCGGCCTCGTATTCACGGCAATAGCAGCGAAAAGACTTAAGCTGCAAGAATGAACCCGTGCTTTCTGTCTGAGGCGGCCAGAGATCATTCCATGCTGTAGTGGATGATGGCTCCGTTCGATCCGACGGCATTTATATCATAGGGTCCGTTACCCCAGATCGATCTGAGTGTTCCCCCGACGGGGCTGCTCTGAGCATTCCAGTCCATGCCGTCGAAATGCAGGATGACCCCTTCCTGGCCGACCGCGAAGACGTCGTCGGGGCCGCTTCCCCATACTCCGTAAAGCTGGCGTTCGGTTCCGCTGTACATCTTGGTCCATTCGACTCCATCATAATGCAGTATGGTACCGAGATATCCGACGGCATATATATTGTTCCATGCCGTCCCCCAGATACCGACAAGGAGAAAGGCCGATGGGGTTGTGACTTCTTCCCATTCGATGCCATCATAATGGATGATCGTCCCCAGTCCCCCTACAGCCCATACGTCATCCGGAGCAGCGGCCCATACACCGTGAAGGGCCATCTCCGTGTTGCTCGTCATTTCCTCCCATTCGAGTCCGTCATAACGCATGATCTGGCCTTCCCATCCGACGGCGAAGACCATGTCGCCGCCCGCTTCGGAGAAGGCGTTCAGTTCGATATCGTCCGGTATCGTTTCCGGCTGCCAGTCCGAATCGATGTACTTGAAAAGAGTGCCGGATTCTCCAGAGAAAAACACATTACTTTCCGCGGTTCCATGGATGGAGTTAAGGTGAAATGAAGTCTTCCCCGGCCATGTGTCCCACCCGAAACCGTTGAAATGAATTATGGCTCCGTTATTGCCGACCGCCCAGGCATTGTTCTCGTCACTGCTCCAGACTCCCGTAAGGTGCTGCGATCTCGCGTCAGGGATCTCGGTCCAGCTGTTGCCGTCATATTCGATAATCACTCCCAGATACCCTGCCGCGTAGCACAGCTCGCTGTTGATGGCCGTGATCCCGTGGAGCCTGTGATCGGTCACCTGGTTCATCATCGACCAGGAATCGCCATTGTAGAAAAGAGTCATGCCGTGGCCGCAGGACGCGAATACCATATCGCTCGAAATTCCACTGATCCCGGTAATATCCTCTGTAAAAAATACACCTTCATCTACCGAGATGATCATGGGCGTCCATTCCGTTCCGTCGTAATGGATGAGGTTTCCACTGACTCCGCCCATGAAGATGTCTTCTGCCGAACTTCCCCAAATCGTACGAAAGCTCATGACACCCATCTCCTCGATCTCTGCCCAGAATGAACCATTGTAATGGAGGGCCGCGCCATAGTCACCGGCGGCATATATGTTCGATGACGACGAACCCCAGATCGTGTAGAGATCGTCTGTGACAGATGTGACCACAGGGGTCCAGACTGTTCCATCGAAATGGGTCATTGTGCCGTAGTCGCCGACGGCATATACGTCGCTGCCGGAGAATCCCAGGATGCAGTTCAGGGCCCTTTGCACATTAGAATCCATCATGGTCCAGTCAGTTCCGTCATAATGCAGGATCAGTCCTGATTCGCATGCAGCGAAGACGTCAGAACCGGAAAGGCCCCAGATAGAATTGATCTCCAGTTCTGTGCCGGAGGCCATTGTGTGCCATGATGATCCATCGAAGTGGAGGATGGTCCCACCGGACCCTCCCACAAAGACGGATGTCTCAGAATCGTGCCATATCGTCCTCAGGTGCCTCGCGCCGGAGAGCAGGCGCCATGATCCTGTCTGTTCCTCGGGTGGTTCCGGAGTGACCGATGAGTCGCTTCCGCACGACAGTATGGTGAAGGAAAAGGTCATGACTGCCAGAAGAGGCAGGATAGATATTATATGTCTGCGTTTGAACATAGTCCTGTCCTTTGAAAGAAACGTAATGCCTGTCTCTTTAATCTATAACAATTGTTGTCTGGAAGAAAATGATTTGACAGGAGAAAGAATAGCTCAGGTGCTGGTACGGTCGCTGGCGATATACCAGGTCATGCCTTCTTTCGATTCTGTGACGACCCTTTCCGAAGCGATCATCGAATCCATAAGCTTTATTGTCTGCGGAACGCCAAGTCCCAGCGCGGCACTTATATCAGCGGCCGTACAGGGCCTGCGCTCTATCATCGACAGTATATTCTCCGAGGCTGAAGCGTCCTCATGTCTTGCTTTACTCGAAACGTTTGCAACGATCTCACATCTGTCGCCGAACATCGCGCGGATCTCCTCCATGCGTTCGTGTGATAAGGCATTCGCGTCACCGGTAGTGCCGGGCCTGACTGCTGTGTTCAGCTGGATCGATGCAATGTCAAGGCCGGACACTATGGTCTTCAGTCCCTCCAGGTTTTCCATGTCAGTGTTATATCCTTCGACGAGAAGGATCTCGAGGCGTACTTCACCCCGGTATCCTTCGATAAACCTGGTAAGCCCATCGATGATGTCTTCAAGCCTGATAGAGGGGTGAGGCCTGTTTATCCTTTCAAAACAGGTCGGGGTGGCCGCGTCCAGCGATGGGACAACGATATCAGCCAGTGACAGTTCGCCGCGGACGTCTTCCCTCGAGATCAGCGAGCTGTTCGTGATGACTGCCACCGGGATCCCCGATAGATCCTTCATGCCGCTGATCAGTTCTCCCATTCCGAGGTAGAGAGTCGGTTCGCCTGCTCCCGAAAGAGTCAGTATGTCCGGATTTTCCTTCATCTGCCCAAGCCGGGCCTCAAGTTCTTCGAGGATGTCACCTGCTGGATAGAAGTTTTTTCTTTCGACCGAGAGGTCTGTCGTTCCTCCGCACTCACAATAGACACAATCGAAGGAGCAAGTCTTGTATGGTATCACATCTATTCCGAGAGACCTGCCCAGCCTCCTCGATGCTACCGGTCCGAATATTCTGCCCATCCCGTACCTTCCGTCTGAAGTCGTTCGTCACTGAATCTAAACGAATCGCTACTGCCCATCCAGTAAAAGTTGCGGGAGGTATGTCTTGAGCCTGGATATTTTCCGGATATCCTTGAAGAATCTCCGCAAAAGTAACATTATCATCCGGGAGAATGACTGTCGGCGATTTTAGAAAAATCCGGGGGTTAGCCATGGAAGAAAGCGTCCTTTATAAAAGTAAAAAGAGGGATATAGACGACATAGTCAGGATTATCAAGCCTGGCAGCAGAATATTTATCGGATCGGGTGCGGCCGAGCCTCAGGCACTGATCAAAATGCTCATTGAGAAGGGCAGGCAGATCGCGGATCACGAGACGATCAACGTGATCGAGCTGGGTACCTCTCCATACGCGGAAGCGGTGATGAGCAGGCCTTTCAAGCAGAACGCTTTTTTCATCGGGGCGAATGTCAGGGACGCCGTCAACGAGGGCAGGGCGGAATACACGCCCATCTTTCTCTCCGAACTTCCGTCTCATATACGTTCCGGATCGCTCAAGATCGATGTCGCATTCATACAGGTCGCCCCTCCGGACAGGTATGGCTACTGTTCGCTGGGAGTGTCGGTCGACGTAGTGAAGGCCGGCGCGGAGGCGGCCCCCCTCGTCATAGCCGAGGTGAACAGGCAGATGCCGAGGACTCTCGGTGACAGTTTCGTTCATCTCAAGGACATAGACTACGTGGTCGAGAGCGATCTGCCACTTTTGATGCTCGATCCTCCGGAGTCTGACGAAGTCGCGAGTAAGATAGGACAGAATGTAGCACGGCTGATCCATGACGGGGCCACATTGCAGACTGGTATCGGGATGATACCGAACGCGATACTGTCTTTCCTCACTGAAAAGAACGATCTCGGGATACATACAGAGATGTTCTCCGACGGGATCATCGACCTGGTCGAATCGGGAGTGATCACGAACAGGAAAAAGACGATTCACAACGGCAAGATAATCGCGACATTCTGTATGGGCACACAGCGCCTGTATGATTTCGTCAACGACAATCCGCTGATCGAATTCCATCCCTGCGACTATACTAACGATCCGTTCATAATCGCAAAGAACGAAAAAATGATCTCGGTAAATGCTGCAATACAGGTGGATCTCACCGGGCAGGTCTGTGCCGATTCGATAGGTGAATACTTCTATTCCGGCATCGGAGGCCAGGTCGATTTTGTGCGGGGCGCGGCAAGGGCGAAAGGGGGCAAGCCGGTCATCGTGCTTCCCTCGACAGCACTCGGAGGTGAAAGGTCGAGGATCGTGCCTTATCTTGATCAGGGGGCGGGGGTCGTCACTTCGAGGGGAGACGTCCATTATGTCGCCACCGAGTTCGGCATAGTCAACCTTCACGGCAGGAACCTGAGGGAACGGGCACTTGCCCTGATCAGCATCGCCCACCCGGATTTCCGCGATGACCTGGTCGATTACGCCAAGAAGCGTCACCTTGTGCATCTCGATCAGATGCCTCTTGTCATCTCGGGGAAATATTATCCGGAACAGTATGAAGAAGCGGTGGAATTCGAGGGTGCGCAGGTATTCTTCCGGCCGGTCAAGCCGACCGACGAATCGATGCAGAGGGAGTTCTTTTATGCGCTGAGTGACGAATCGGTCTACTATCGTTTCTTCAACAGGGTCAAAGCTATGCCGCACGAGAAGATTCAGCCGATGGTAAACATAGACTATCGTGAGGAGATGGCTATCGTAGGTCTTGTTGGTGAAGCGGGAGATGAGGAGATGGTCGCTATCGGAATGTTCAAGATCGATCCGTCGGTCAACGATGCAGAGGTGGCTTTCCTTGTCCGTGATGACTGGCAGAAGAGGGGAATTGGGACATTCCTCATGAATAAACTCATCGATGTCGGCCTGGAAATGGGGCTGAAGGGTTTTACGGCGGAAGTCCTGGTAGAGAACAAGAAGATGATGTACGTATTTCATAAATGTGGTTATCCGGTCCAGACGAAGCTCGAGGACGGGGCCTATTCACTCAGGATAGATTTCAGGAAGGATTCTTCCCTTTGACAACGGACGGTAGCCGGGATACTGAAAGATGGAAAGTAATTGAAACATGATAAAGACATAAAAAAAGTCCATCCGGGAAGGGATGGAGCCGTGTTCATCAACTCTGACCGATTGGGAGGTTATTCCTTTTCGCCGGAGCATCCATTCAGGCCCGAGAGAGTGAAGATGGTCCATGAGATGTGTGAACGGCGGCAGTTGCTTTCGGGCAATGGTGTAAGAGTAGAACAGGTGGAAGAGATCGAGGATGGCCTGCTGGAAAGGTTTCATACGAAAGAGTATATCGATCTACTCCGCGAAGCGGGGCGCTGTGGTGAGATCGGTGTCGAGATGCTGTATCACGGCCTCGGGACGATGGAAAACCCGATATTCATGGGAGTCTACGATTTTGCGGCCCTGTCCGTGACAGCCAGTGTAAGAGGCGCGAGGATCGTGGCGGAGGAAGGTGTCAGCGCTTTCAATCCATGCGGTGGATTTCATCATGCCCATCGAGACAGGGCCTCTGGTTTCTGTTATGTGAATGATGTTGTGATCGCCATAGAGGAGTTACTCATGCTGGATGCCAGGGTCGCTTACCTGGATGTGGATGCTCATCATGGAGACGGGGTCCAGGAAGCTTTCTACGATGACCCCGGAGTGATGACCTTGTCGATCCACGAATCGGGCAAGACTCTTTTCCCCTGGGGTGGGTTCGAAAAGGAGTCGGGTGGTCCGGGGGCAGAGGGTTATAACATTAACATCCCCATGCTCTCCGATACAGACGACGAGATATTTCTCTTTCTTTTTCGTTCCATAATCCTGCCCGCGCTTGATGCGTTTGGTCCCGATATCGTCGTTCTTCAGGCTGGCACAGACACCTTCGCCACCGACCCGCTTACTCATCTGAAGATGACAAACAACGGATATATAGACGCGATCGGATCCCTTCACGCAGCCTTTCCCCGGATTCTGGCCTTAGGCGGGGGAGGCTACAATATGGCCGATGTTGTCCGGGGGTGGACATTGCTCTGGGCTGACCTTGCCGGGATCCAACTCGATAGCGGGTATGGCGGGGCTCTGGGAGGGGTCCTTATGGGAGACGCCTCTATCGATGGATCCGACCTGAGGGATATGCAGGTATATACTACCGGCCCCGCGAAAGAAGAATTGAGAAAGTACTCGGAATCACTTGTCGCCAGATTTGAAAAGGAAGTCCAGCCATTACTGAAACGGTCCGGGGCCACCGGTCGCTGAAAGAAAAGGATTGTGCCATCTATGGAAGAGCAGTTGAATATCGTTGAAGCTCAGATCAATTCACTTGTCGGCGCTGTCAGGAAGACAGGGATCGCAAGAAATATCGAGAAAGACCTTCTCAGCGTCCAGGAAAAATTTCGCTACGGGAATGTCGAGAACCAGCAGCAGCTTTTTGACCTGCTCTATCACGTCGTCGCGGTCTCTAAGCCTCCATATCTGATAGAAGACTGGGAGGAAGCGTGGGGAAATGTCTTTTCATACCTCGTCCAGATGATCCTTTCCTCCCCGGAAAGGTCAGAGAAGATCATTTCGCTTCTCTATGGTCCTGAAAATATTCCGGCGATTGTTTCAGAAGAGAATATACTCTGCATCAATCCCGGTTCCACATCGACCAAACTTGGCCTTTTCTCCGGATTGAGACTCGTTGCGGAAGAGGAAGTCCACCTTCCTCCGGATTTCGAGGATACGATCGAGACGAGATCCGACGCCATTATCAAATGGATAGAATCACAGGGTGTAGAGAAGGGGCAGCTCACCGGCATAGCCTGTCGCGGTGGATTCGTCAGGCCTGTACCGACCGGTACTTACAGGGTCTGTTCCGAGATGCTGAAGGATCTCGAAGACCCGGGGATCGTTCATGCCTCCAACATGGCGATACCGATCGGACAGAAGATCGTGGAACGATACGCGGGAGATACGGAGATATTCGTCACTACAACCGATCCGGTCGCTTCGGATGAGATGAAGACTTCGGCCAGGCTGACCGGTATCAGGAAACTTCTCAGGGACGGTTCGGGCGCGCATTACCTCAACCATAACGCTGTCCACGGCCTGGTCTGCGCAATCCTGGGTGTTTCGGATGAGGAGATGACGACGGTCGGCGCGCATATGGGTGGCGGGATGTCCGTGGTCCGGCACGAAGGAGGCCAGGCGGGAGACCTGGTCAATGCTTTTTCCGGACTGCCCAGCGCCAACAGGTCGGGAAACATCCCTCTAGATATACTTGTCGATGCTTATGACAGGGGCGAGATGAGTATCCCCGAACTAAAGAAGTACCTCTTCGGCAGTGGTGGCCTGATCGACCTGGCAGGGACGAATGATTTCAAGGCACTCATGCATTTCAGGGATTCCGGCGCTGTCGACGCGCAACACGAGAAAATCGAGCTGATCCTCGATTTCATGACGAGCGGGATAGCCGGCGCGATAATGAAGCTGTCAGCGGTCGAGGGAGCCATCGACGTAGTGATGCTGACAGGCGGCCTGGCGAGAAGCGCCGAATTCACGGGAATGATCAGGAGGAAACTCCTGCCTTACTTCCCCGTAGTCACTATCCCCGGTTCGATCGAACACGAGGCGATGGTAGCAGGGTTGCTGAGAGCAAAATACAGACCGGCCACACTGAAGGATTACACTAGAGAACGCGACAGGTTAAAGAAATTCAGGGCGATGGAGAAAGACCTTATCGATACGGAGATATTCTCTCACCCCCACCTCAGGCGAAAGGAGAACGCTCCGGTCGGCAGTCTCGACGAACTTGTCCATGTCACAAGAGCAATGGTGGCCAGGTACAGGGCTCCCCGGATAGCCATCGTGGGCGCTGAGAACGAGGATGCCATGGCAGCCGCCAAGCAGGCGAACGAGGATGGCCTCTATCCTGTAGCCAGCTTTCTTCTCGTCGGTGATTACTACAAGGTCAATCAGATCGCCTGGGACTACGATGTAAAGGTCGACGGAGAGAACTACGCGATAGTCGATGCCGACGATCCGGTAGAAAAGGCTCTTTCTCTTCTCGATACCGGAGTGGCCGATCTTCTGATGAAGGGCGGAGTAAAGACGTCCGAGATCATGGGCGGCACTCTCCAGTACCTCAAGAAAAGCGGGAAACTGAAGAAAGGTTCCATATACAGTCATGTCGGTGTCTTCGAGATACCAAGCTACCCGAAGCTGCTCATGGTGACCGACGCGGCCCTCATCCCTGCTCCCGGTCAGAAGATAAAAAAGAAGATCCTGGAGAATGCCCTTCAGATAGCTTCCTATCTGAATATCGATAAACCGAAGGTGGCTGTTATCTCGGCAGTGGAAATAGCCAGTCCGAGTGTCGAGTCCTCTATGCTGGCAGCTGAATTCGCGGCGGAATACGCCGACAGGGATGACTGTATCGTCGAGGGGCCCCTTTCGCTCGATGTGGCCATGTCCCCCCAGTCGGCCGCGGAAAAACACTATACAGGACAGATCAAGGGTAACGCGGATATCCTCCTGATGCCCGATATCGAGGCTGGCAATGTCGTTTACAAATCGTTGACGGTATCGTCCGGTGCGTTTCTGGCAGGCGCGATAGTCGGCGGAGGCGTTCCCATCATCCTTACTTCCAGAGGCGATTCGGCCAGGTCGAAACTGGCCTCGATCTGCCTTGCTTCATTAGTGGCCATGAAACAGGGTGACGTTTCGAAGAGTGATTGATCGCGGACTATCAGGATTTCCCCGTTTTTGTCACACTTTTTGCCTGTACGCAGGGTGGTATTGCGGACAGGCCGGCCTGCGTATGTAGAATGGCAGAAAATATTGTCCCTGCGGATTCGTGCAGGGCCATAATTGATTGAAAAACATTCGGATATGTGATACAATGCCATCCAATCCGGTTCATATTATGTGGCCCTTCGGTAAGGGTTCGGATGGCCGCTCGAGGGAATTGACATTTTTTCGATAATTATCAGGACATCTTCAATCGGGAGGTGATCAGAAGTCTGGCAATTCGCTTTACCAGAGAGAGGGAATTTGGGGTAAGGGATCGTCCTTCAGTCATCGTTTCAAGGAGAGATCGAGAATGAAATCGAAATTGCTGCTGTTAGTACTCATTATCTTCACTGCATCGGTGCTTCTCTCAGGAGCGGCCGACGCGCAGATACCGACCAGCGGACCAAAGAATCCCAAGTCGGTTCCGGGCACTGCTTCTGAATTCGGATATATACCACCACCGGTCGACCTTTCGCATATCGTTGTGACACCCGGCAGGCTGATGGCCCCCGCGGCGTCATGGGACTGGCGGTCGACAAGTGAAGTCACCTCTGTGAAGAACCAGAACCCCTACGGGACATGCTGGGCATTCGGCACTCTGGGATCTTTCGAGGCCTTTATACTGATCAACGAATCGATAGCGTATGATTATTCCGAGCACAATATCCAGGGATGCAATGTAGTCTCGACAGACTGCAACGCGGGTGGCAACGCATGGATGTCGGTGAACTATCTCGCCCTCTCGGGTACGATCGACGAATCATGCGACACCTATCCAGGCACCTGCCCCGTAGCGACATGCAGTAACCCTGCCTGTTCATTCGACAAGCAGGTGACTGAGTGGAGAGTCATACCAAACGACGTTACAGCGATCAAGAACGCCGTGCAGACCTACGGACCGATCTATGTTTCGATGTACGCCAGTTTCCCCGCGTTCAATTCCTATGACGGAACGACATGTCTCGTCTATGCGGGTACGGAAGATCCGAACCATGCTGTCGTCATCGTTGGATGGGACGATGACATGTGCGGCGGTAGCGGCGCCTGGATAGTCAAGAACTCCTGGGGCACGGCCTGGGGTGACAACGGGTATTTCTACATCCAGTATGAAAACGCAAGGATCGGTGAGAACGCGAACGTCATCACCGGCTATAAAAATTATGATCCCAACGAGACCATTTACTATTACGACGATTACGGCTGGTGGAGTTCTGTAGGATTCGGAGACGGTAATGACCTGGGTATGGTCGTATTAGACCCGGCGAACAGTGACGAGTATCTCTACAGCGTCGATTTCTGGGCCACGGGAGCGAATTGTTCGTACAGCATCTATGTGTACGACACATTCTCCGGCGGTGTCCTTTCGGATGTCCTTGCAGGCCCGATCAGCGGCACTGTTACGGATGCAGGTTACTATTCAATAGATCTTCCGACTCCTGTTCAGGTTACAGCCAGTGACGAGATCTATCTTGTCGCCGACCTGACAACACCAGGGTACGGTTATCCCATTCCTTATGACGATACGGGCCCGATGGAGACGGACAAGTCATATATCAGCAACGATGGGACATCGTGGAGTGCCCTCGATAACGGTGGTTACGCAATGGGTGACGCGGGTATCCGCGGCCGCGTAGGGCCCGAGGTCGTGGCAGGCGAATGTTCGATGGAAGGGGATCCCGCCTTTTTCGTAGGATTCCCGGGCGGCACGATCAATGTCATCAGGGGTGAGTCCTGGTGCCACGACATCGCCCCGACGAACTTCGGCTTCGTATCGACGACGTGTCCGGACGATGACACGTTTTGTGTGCATATCACCGATGATCTCGGCTGGACCATTTCTGCCACGCCGGAAGCCCTGGCGAGCTGTTTCGAGGTCAACGCAGGTTCATATTTCTGGGAGACAGTCTGCATCACTGTTCCATGTGATGCCACTATCGGAGCGACGAACACCTTGACTGCATTCATGGCCTTCTGCGATCTGGCCGGTGTCTGTGCTCCCGACTGTGGCGACTGTGAAGAACCCAACTGGTACAGCGGCAATCCGTATTATCAGACGATCACGCAGGACTTCGAGGTGATCGAATCTCCACCCGCGCTCTACATCCTGCAGGATACACTGTACTATGTCGAACAGGGACAGACGGCCGCTTACATTCCGTTCTCGATATGTAATGGAGATCCATGTGCCGCAGCCACTGACTATGGTTATAGCATTACCAGTCTCGGGGTGGTCGGAACCGCGATCGATCAGAGTGGTACTGCTGTAGGTGTCCCGGGAGGAGCCTGCGATGAGGTCTACGGTATAATAGATGCCGGTCTTGCCGATGTTTGCGATTATGATACATTGGTTATAATCGCCTGGGATTCCGCAACCGGATCGGTCTACGATACATGTGTCCAGGTGATCCATGTAGTCGAACCGGTTCCTGTGCCTCTCTTCGGCACGCCGGTCGTTGTGATCCTGGTAATAGCCATGATCCTTACAGCTGCTATCATCATGAAGAAGCGGATTACTGGAACCGCCTGAGACTGACAGGCAACGATAGACTGGACGGGCGCGCTGAGCTTGGCTTTGCGCGCCCGTGCTTTAATGTGGACCTGCCGGCATATTATGACTAATATCCCGGCATGTGTACCAGGGTCGTCACCGCATATGATTTTCGTCCCCTTGAAGATGAGTTGATCCGGAGGATCGAAGCTGTCAAGGTATCGGATCCTCTTGCCCCGGTTTACATCCTTGCCGGATCCAATCTGGCCGGGAGATACCTGGGGGATCTTCTGTCGACCAGGATGGGCGGGTCTTTCAATGTCGAGATCATGACATTTCCAGACCTCGTCAGCCGGGTAGCAGATTCGGCGGGGATAGAATGTGCCGAGGGTCTTCCCCTCTTTTCGGGCCGGATAATCATTGAAGGGATGCGGCGAAAGGGTGAGATACCCCCGTATTTCGAGTCCATATCGATGATGGATGGGTTTCCGGATGCTGTGCTGGGAACGCTTACCGATATCGATGAGGCCGGATTCGATGCTGATGCTGCGAAAAGACTAATCGGAGATAATGGATCAAAGGCAGGGGCAGAAGACCTTCTTGATATATATATTGGCTACAGAGGCAGGATCGAGGGGCTCGGCGGGGATATCCACTCCTTCTTCAGGAATGTGACAACCGCGGCAGGCAGCCTGGATACGGGGCCTCCCGTATTCGTCTATGGATTCTATGATATGAATGAACTGCAGTACCGTTTCCTTTCTTCGATTGCAGAATGTGGTGGAATGGATATCTTCGTTCCGGTAGACGGGGAAGAAGACAGCCTGTCGTCACGATTCGTAAGCCGCTTGAAAAGATCAGGTTTCGATCATACGCATCTCGACATGGAGAAAGGACCCGGCCCAGCGAGGGAAGTCTTCAGCGTTCATGACCCGGAATCGGAAATCCGTGAAATAGCATCCAGGGTACTTGATCTGGCAGGCCCCTCGATCCGTTTCGGTGAGATGGCCGTTCTGATTCCACCCGGATATGATGTGAGACTTGTGGAAGATATATTCGATGAGGCCAGGATACCCTGTTACTTGTCCGGGCATCCGCTTCTCGAGATCTCCGCTCACGCGAGGACCCTGCTTTCACTTGCGGGCCTGATGTCAGGAGTTCCCTCAAGGTCCCGGCTTGTAGATCTTCTGGCTTCCATCCCTCTGAATGCGACTGATGTTACAAATGGGCATCCGGACCCGTTCTCCGTGTGGATACGTTTGAGTGCCGAATCGGGAATGTCTGGTGAAAACGGATGGGTCGAAGAGAATATCGAATTGATCGGCAGACTTGAAAGAACGATGGATGAAAAGGATAGAGATCTGATAGATGCAGTGAGACGTTCGGGAGAGGTCATCGAGAATATCATGATCCTTTCAAAGGTGGGTCGAAAAGCTTCCTGGAGCGACAGGGTTGAAATTCTCTCCGGTGTTGTGACCTTGCTTCCGGGGGAGGATGAAGCGTTCTGCGATGTTCTGTGTCTGGTCTCGAGCCTGATCGAGCTTGACCGGGTAGACAGGGAATGCCCGGCGGGGATCTTTTATTCCGTGCTCAAGGCTCTGTTGTCGCGACCCGCTGGAGTGACTGGCAGATTCGGTGGGGAGGGAGTCAATATATTACCTTTGTCAGGGGCAAGGGGGCTGCGGTTCAGGGCTGTCTTTATCCCGGGACTGACCGAGGACTCCCTGCCCGGCAGGGTCGGCAGGGATCCCTTTCTTTCCGACGAGGGAAGAGAAAAACTGGAGAAGCTGTCAGGTTCAGATATCAGGTTTTCGAGAAGACAGGACAGGCCGGGAGAACTCAGACATATTTTCAACCTGGCTTGCCGGTCAGCCGACGAACACCTTTTTCACAGTTTTCCAAGAAATGGAGAGGGTGCCGACAGGGAGAAGATCCCTTCTTCCTTTCTTGATCCAGAGACAGGGGAGGATCCCGGGCAGAGTGGCTGTGGTGATGTTGCTGTGTCGGACAGTGTGCATTTGACCAGAGTGCCGTGTGGTCCGGTGCAGGCGTGGGCCAGGGATCCGGTAAGTGAAGAAGAGTTCTGTTCGCTTGCAGTGTTCAAGTGTGGTGAGACGGCAGGTGATCTCTTTGAGAACAGGTTTTTCACGAAAGGGGTCCAGCTGTCATCTTCGAGGTGGAAGAGAGGCAGGCTGTCCGGTTATGACGGAATCATAGATTCAAGCAAGGGGTTGAGTGCCCTTCGCTCGATGCTCGATTCCAGTGTCCGTGTTTTTTCGCCGACTTCGCTGGAGAGATGGGCGGGGTGCCCGTTTGTCTATTTCCTTAATGATATTCTCGGTGTCGAATCGGTCGAGGAGCCTGAAGAAATGATCTCCATCGATCCCCTTCGGAGGGGAAACGTCGTCCATTCGATCATGGAGAGCCTCTACGTGGAGTTAAGTAGAAAGAAACTTCTTCCCCTGACAGGGGGAGACCGCGGGGAGGTGCTCGATACCGCGGCACGGGTCGCCGGTGACATTCTCGAACGTTTCGCATCAAGAGAGCCTGTCGGCCTGAAGCTGTTTTGGGATGTGGAAAAGAGGATTATCATCCAGGCGGTTACCGGATATATCGAGTCGGAGATGCGG
The DNA here is from genome assembly GCA_019038625.1 of Candidatus Latescibacterota bacterium. NCBI lineage: Bacteria > Pseudomonadati > Candidatus Latescibacterota > Candidatus Latescibacterota bacterium. Next base: position 20,825 of record JAHOYU010000222.1, read on the forward strand.
GAGCAGGATGGAATGATCCCCATCGAGTATGAGATCGCGTTCGGTTTCGGGCCTGATGGGAGCAATGTCGTATTTGACACGGGGAAGAAGTCGATACATTTCAGGGGCAGGATAGACCGGATAGATCGTGATCCCTCCGGCGGGTTCAGGGTGATCGACTACAAGACTGGAAAGCTTGACAGAAGGAAGGATAACGATCTGGGAGGCGGAGTCTATCTTCAACTGCCTGTATATCTGCTTGCAGCGGCGCGGATACTTGGCATTGACATCGATGATGGTATCGCCCAGTACAGGAAAGTCGCCACGGGAGGCGGCAAGAGAGTCGTTACCTTTTCGGGAGAGAACTGGGAGGAAATATCCCGTCAGCTTGGAGGCATGATCGATGTCATCACATCAGGAATGGAGGACGGACTGTTCTTTATCTCCCCCGATAACCAGGGGTGCAGATTCTGTGGTCTTTCGTCGGCCTGTCCTTCGGCACGTGGTTATATCATGGAAGAGAAGGTGATGAAGGATGACAGGTGCAGGCCGTATATATCCATGAGGAGAGGGGAGGCCGAAGGTGATGGGTGAACAAACTGTCAGGCCGGTTGATTTCGAGGCCAGACTGAGAGCAGTCTCCGATCTGGATTCCTCCCTCTGCCTGGAAGCTGGAGCCGGTACGGGAAAGACTACTCTTCTCGTTGACAGATACCTTTCCATCATTGGTCAAGGCAGAGCCATGCCGGGCCAGATAGTAGCCATTACATTTACCGAGAAGGCCGCGTCAGAGATGAAATCGCGTCTCAGAAGAGAGATCGATTCGCGTATCGCTTCCCTCGACAAGGATGAAACTTCCTGTGAAAGATTCAGGGAGGCCAGGAACAATCTCGAGAGCGCTCATATATCGACTATTCATGCCTTCGCTTCCTCTCTTCTGCGCGAGAACCCGGTCGAAGCGGGGGTCTATCCCGGTTTCGGACTTCTCGATGATATCGAGAGCAAGATGCTTCTTGACGAATGCTGGAACACTTTCCTCTCGCGTCCGCACGAGGGGGCGGGAGACATAATCCGTTCCTGGTACATGGCCGGGGGCAAGGTGGACAATCTTCGTGATCAGGCGATGCATTATTACTATGAGCGCGGAAACGCCGTCCTTTCAGGAATATTCGAAGACGAGGGGGGGGCTGTCTCTGATAATGCGCAGGCAGAACCAGATGTCGCTGAGATGCCGGGGGCAGGTGCGATCGTTTTGACTGAAAGCCTGGCCGATCTTGTCGAGGAATCGGTTTTACGGGTGAAGCTGCTTCTGAGATCCTCCTGTAAAAAATTGGACGATAAAGGGGCGGTCTTGATAGGGGAATTTTCGGGAGAATCAGCCCTTATGGAGGGACTTGAAGGGGAGTCTCGCGAAGAGTTCGCTCTCTGCCTCGACATACCAAAGCCAAAGGGAAACAAGAACAACTGGGATCCTGAGACAGATTGCAGCGAACAAAAAAAGATCTTCCGCGATATGGCCGCCGCACAGTCCATGGCCAGGACTTCCAGTTTGGAGAGGCTTGTGCCGGCTTTGGAAAGTTGGCTCGCCGGGTTCGTCTCTCTTGTGGAGGCGAGGAAACGGGAACAAAGCCTGCTGGATTTCGACGACCTTCTGATAAAGGCGAGACTCCTGCTGGACGACAAAGGCCTGCTGGATGAGTTGAGGCGCAGGTACAGGTTCTTTCTTGTCGATGAATTTCAGGATACAGATCCCCTTCAGGCCGAGATCATCATGCTGCTCTCGTGCAGCCCGGGAAGTCGCGAGATAGCACCTGGTCCCGGCAGGCTCTTTATAGTCGGCGATCCCAAGCAGAGTATTTACAGGTTCCGGAAGGCGGATGTCGAGATATACGAGAAGGTCAAGCGGAAGTTCATCGAGGCAGGGGACTATCTCAGGATCACACAGAATTTCAGGTCGACTCCCGGGATCACCGAATGGGTCAACAGGGCATTCTCCCTGATAATCAAAAAACCGCCAGATGGTTGTTACCAGCCAGCCTACGAACCGGTTCACGCCTTCAGGGAAGGCGATGATGCCGGGGTGATCAGCCTGGAGCTGGATCCCGGTATTGACAAGGCGGATGATGTCCGCAAAGCCGAGAGCGAATCATTGTCAAAGTTCATATACGGACTGATCGATTCGGGACGGACTGTAATGGACCCTGTTACTCGAAAGCCCCGGCGGATAAGGTTTGGTGACATCGCGGTCCTGTACAGGGGTACTACAGGAATAGCACATTATGAGGATGGGTTGAGAAGGGCTCAGATCCCCTATATGGTCGAGGGAGGAAAGCTGTACTTCACCCGCCAGGAAGTAAGGGACCTTGCATCGGCTCTATGGGCTATTGAGGATCCAGGTGACTCGCTGGCTCTTGTTTCGGTTCTGCGATCCGGGATGTTCGGGTTCAGTGATGAAGAACTGCTTCTTTTCAAGTCTGATGGAGGGTCTTTTGATTATACCCGCCAGGGGATGACTGACGATCCTTCACATGCCGATATTCTGGCCGCGTTCCACATGCTGGCCGCTCTGCATGCTGGCCGAAATACGGCCGGCCCTGCCGGCACTCTGGCAGAGTTGATGCGTAAGACGAAATATATCGAATCTTCTCTTCTCCGGCCACATGGCCATCAGCGGGTCATGAACATCAGGAAGGCCTCACAGAGAGCACGCGAATTCGACCGTGCCTGTCATTCGTTCAGGTTTTTTGCAAGGTGGATGAGAGACCAGGAAAAACTGGGAACGGCGGAAGGTGAATCGCCGGCGATCGACGACGGGAACGATGCCGTTCGGTTGCTCACGATCCATAAATCGAAGGGACTGCAGTTCCCCGTCGTCATCATTGTAAACCTGATGCAGACACTCAGGCCGCCCGGCAGGTTGTTACGGGGAAAACATGACAGGGCAGCTTTCAGTCTCGGGAACGGCTGGCAGACACCTGACTATGACAACGCGGTCGAAGATGAAAAGATCAGGGACAGGGCTGAGTCTGCACGCATGCTGTATGTCGCCGCCACACGTGCCGGGGATCTCCTGGTCATCCCACGCACCAATAAGAAGAACAGTTTATACGAGATGATCTCCGATGCGATAAATATGAATATCTTTGAGCGGGATGATACAGGAGCAGTGATACCTGCGGGCGGAGACCCGGGCGAAGTCCTTGGCCTTGATGTTTCCATGCTTGAGGCGGTCGGCGGCAGAGCCCGGTCGGCAGCTGAAAAAGATCCGGCAGGAGAATTGCGTGAGATAGCTTCTTCCTGGAAGGTCTGTTGCGAGGACAGGGATAGAAAGATATTATCAGCGTCGTCCTGTCCGGTAAGGATATCACCTTCAGGACTGAAGGCAGTTGCGCCTGGCGGGAAAGCTGGTGAGAAATCTCCTGTCGATTTGCGCAGAGATGTCGATGGTGGTGGAGGGCCTGGCGGAGAAGCCAGGGCCCTGTTTGTCGGAAACGTCTTTCACAGGATCATGGAAATTGCGGATTTTTCTTCAGTCGAGCGTACATGTTCAATTATCGGGGGGCTCCTGGCTGGTAGCGGGTATGAAGACACCTGCCCCGAACTTGAGAGGATGGTTAAGAATACGTTGTCTCTCGACCTGATGGTCAGGGCTGCCGGAGCAAGCCGTGTATTCAGGGAGATGCACTTTTCTTTTCCGGTCTATGCACAAAATGCCAGGAAATCAGATGAGTCTGTTTCGGGTCGTCCGGGCCTGCTGACCGGCGATCAGCCGGCTGGATTCGCAGGGGGAAGGGTGGACCTGTTTTTTCAGGATGAAGGTGGATGGACTCTGATCGACTTCAAGACCGATGATGTCACTCCGGATGAGGCGGAGTCGAAAATGCGTTCGTACATGAACCAGGGAGGTGTATACGCGCTTGCACTGGCCAGGGCGGGATTGAAAATGAACGGGGGCGTATATTTCATTTTCGCTCGCCCGGGTGTGGCGGTCCATCTCGATGTCACCGACTCACTGCTGGAAAAGGTTGATAGCCTTTTGCATACGATTGCGGTGCCGGATCATGGGGTCATGCCGTTTTCTCAGCTTTGAGCCTGTCTCCGATGATCTTTGCAACCTTCCTCCCACTGAGAAGCATACCGCCGAAGATCGGGCCCATCCTGTACGATCCAAACGCGGCATTGGCACACATTCCAGCAACATAGACATTGGGGAATACTTCCTTCGTGTTCTCCAGTGTGGTCTGCTCGGCCCGGTCTGCCCACAGGGAACGCTCGCCTTCAAGTCTGCCGCTCGGAGTGAGTAGCCGGGCGTCTACTTTCCTGTCGATCACTTTCAGTACTTCTGCCGGGTGCCCGGTCGAATCCACGATGAATTTCGACTCGATGGTCAGAGGATCCACATGAAGACCACCCATCTCAACGGCGGTCCAGTTGATCACTACGCCTCTGGCGATGTTTTCCTTGAGTATGATGTCCTCTACGCTGATCAGGTTGAATATCCGGGCCCCGTTTTTACATGCCAGGGCCCCGAGGGAACAGACAGTCTGGACAGAATCGGCCGTGTAGTAATCGTTCTGGAATTTATGCGTCTCGACGCCGAATTCATCAAGTATCTCTTTACCTTCGGGCTGCACGACGATCTCATTCATCATCATCCCACCTCCCCACATCCCGCCGCCTATGCTGAGTTTTCTCTCGAACACACAGGTCTTCCAGCCCGCCCTGGCCAGATCTGAGGCAGCGACTAGTCCTGCCGGGCCGGCGCCCACGATCGCGACGTCGCATTTGGTAGAATCGAGGAGTTTTTCGGTGTATCTTTTTATTATCGCCTCAGTGATGGTTCTTTCGTTCAATGCCATTTTGTTTCCCTTTCAGTACTCAGGCCAACGTTGCTTCATCTCGGACAACTATTCTTTTAGCGAAGCAGAGCATGCGAGGTCAAGGTTTTAGTTGGTTGTTCCCTTCAAGAAACTACTTTATCACTGGAAATCCAACGATTATCAGTGATATGATGAATGCCTGCAGTCCTGAGTGATATGAAACGGAATGACCGGGGGGATATTTTGACCGATCCTTCAAAATTCAATATCGACCAGATGGACAACGACCAGCTTGCCTCTATCCTGATGGCCGGGATGGATTCCGCGATGAATCCGGTAGCCGTGCTTACTCTCGATAGAAGGTTTATATTCTGTAACAGGGCATGGAAGACATTTCACGATCTGGATCCTGATACTGAGATGGCAGGGAAAAATCTCGATGAGATAATCAACGAGATCATCGAGCCGATTATTCTCGAGGGCATGGAAACGATTTGGAAAGAAAAAAGATATCAGAAGAAATTCTTCGTGCCTTGCTCCGAAAAATGGATTGTTGTCGATGCGATACTCCTGGATAACCTCGAACCCCCTATTATGGTCATTATTCTGATGGATATTACTTCTTCGATAAAGGACAGCGACGACAGGTTAAAATCTCATTTTATGAGCAACCCTGTTCCCATGTTCATGTGGCGGAGGGAAGGGCCCGAGATGGTCCTCAGGGATTTTAACGAAGCGGGGATCAAACTCACAGACGGCAGGATCTGCGAACACCTCGGGATCTTCGCCTCGGAGTTCCACAAGGATAAACCCGAGATCATCGCGGAGATCAATCGATGCTACGAGGAGAAACTATCGATTCAACGGGAGGTCGAGCTCAAGAATGTCGCAGCAGGTGCTGCCTGGCACTTCGACGTGAAATACGTATATCTGGCTCCTGATGTCGTGATGGTCCATACGGAAGATATCACGGACAGGGTGACAGCCCTCAAGGAGCTGGAAAAATACAAGGAACACCTCGAAGAACTGGTAAAACAGAGAACAATGCAGATCGAAGAAGTGAACGAAAAGTTAAGGAGTGAGATCGGTGAAAGGAAGCTAACTGAGGCAGCACTTCGCGAGTCGGAGGAGAGGTATCGGTCCGTAAGCGAACTCACTTCCGATTACACCTATTCGGGTGTCGTTTACAGGGACGGCAGCATGAAGAGGGAATGGGTGGCTGGTGCCTTCGCAAGTATTACTGGATACAGCCCGGATGAGATCAATCGTGTGCTGGGAAGACTTGAGATCATTCATCCTGAAGACAGGGATATTATGCTCGAACAGCGACAATCCTATTTTTCAGGCAACAAAAGAGTCGAAGAATTCAGGCTCATCCACAAAGACGGATCGATAGTCTGGGCCCTGTTATATGGACTCCCGGGCGAAAAGACTGAAGATGGCGGGATAAGGGTCATCGGCGCTGTCAAGAATATCACCGAGAGAAAAATAGCCGGGCTCGAACTTGAGAGGCGTAACAGGGAGCTTCGGGTCCTGAAGCAGATCGGGGAGATCTTCAGGGCGGAGAATGATATGGTCGAGGTTTTCAGGCAGATACTGGATCTCATTCATGATGAGTCCAGGATTAAGAATATGGGTGTCTGGGGCCCGGACCAGAACAGGGGTGGGTTCAGCCTGATGCTGACGAAGAATATTCCGGATGAATTGATCTCTCCAGTCAATCATTTGGAGAGTGATAATGAATACGTTGCCTTACTGGTAAAGGCGGGTAGAGTAGTAGTGTTTGAGGATGTTATTGAGGATTACGGTCCTTTCAATAAAAAGATCAAGAAGGAGTTGAAGATCTCAAAGACTATGGCCATGCCTGTGAAAGCTTCGGGGGAATTACGTGCGATCTTCATTATGGGAATTCCTTCCAACATGGAACTGCCGACAGGTAAATCTGATTTTTTCAATATGGTCGGTAATCAGGTCGGGGTGGAGATTGAAAGGGTAGAGCTTCTGAAAGCCAGGTCTGAGTACCAGAAGCAGCTGCGGAAGCTTGCGGAAAACAGGCTCAGGGCGAACGAGGACGTAAGGAGAGAGGTCGCACACGATCTGCATGATGTCATAGGTCAGGCCGTAGCTGGTATCAACACCGAAGCCAAGGTTTTCGAGCAGACATTATCATCGGACGATGTAAAGACCATCGAGTGGACCGGTCATATCCGGGGAGAACTGAAGAAACTTATCAAAGAGACCAGGCGTGCCGCGTACTCTCTTCACCCTCCAATGCTGGAGGATCTCGGGTTGATTCCTACTCTTAAATGGTATATAAACAGGATTGTGAAGTCAGAAGGATTCGAGATAGAACTCATTGCTACAGGAT
>JAHOYU010000223.1 GCA_019038625.1 Candidatus Latescibacterota bacterium
GTTTATGTCAATACTGGCGGAGACTGCCCCGACTGTCCGGATTGTCCGGATTGCCCCGATTGCCCACCGGTGAACGGCAGCCCATATGAAGGTGTTTTCTATATAACCGGAATGTCGGCAGCGAATGTATCTGAATCGTGTTCATTCTCGTGGATAGCCACGACCTTCCAGGCTGTGACGATCGCGGAAGGGATGATCTGTTTCGCCGGCTGGATGGTCGACTATGACGAAGCGACACATACAGGACTGGCCGAGTTCACCGAACATCTGGAAGGCGAAGGTATCTTCCAGGATACTTCGGTCCGATTCGAGATCTCTTTTTCGGGATACGACAACCTCTCGGCGACTCTTTCCTATCATGTGGAAGCGGGATATATCGGGAGCCAGGCTTCGTATTTCTGTGATGACGCATTTTCTGTGACAGCCGAGAGAGCAACAGTCGAGGCAGCATCACGAGCCGGCATGTTCAGCCGGAAAGACCTCCCGATGCCATCGGTAAGGGCTGAACTGCTGAACAGAGAATAATAGCTCTGGCACTATAAACCGATGCTGGATTAAGCAACGACCCGGTGCTATAATCATGATCTCTTCTAACCAGGATCGATTATGCGTCGGGATCTGATATCGATAGTATCCATTGTATGTCTTGTCTCCCTGGCCGGATGTGGCGACGACTCCGTCCGGCCCGGGAATACTTCCGGTGACCCCTCGGTCCTTATTGTCTCTCCGGCTATTTCATCATCCACTCCGGGCTACTCGGCATATATCGACTTCAGGTGGCAGCCTTATGAAGAAAGCGATATCAAGTGCACCAGATGTCTATGGAGCGAAATAGTAGACACTTCCGGTATATATTCGCCCGGATTTGATTTCATCGGCGATCTCAACGAGAACATCTGGCGCTATGAGGACATGTGGTCCGAGTGGAAATGCGCGGGAAGAGAATCGGGGGGATCCGGCAACTTTATTCTCGGAGACGACGAGGAACCCAGGCTTGCCCGATACCATTTTTTCGCGGTCCAGGCCATGGACCGCGCGGGTGGTGTAACCACGACCTTCACAAAAAATATCAATGTAAGACACTTCATGGTAAAAGCCACAATTGGACCGTTTCTCAAGATCTATGAACCTCTTCTCGGCGGATTCCGATTTATTGGAACTTCCTCAAATACTCCTTTGAAAAAGGTTCCTCAGGGTGTCGACCTCGAATTCAGATGGAAAGCCGACGCTTCCAGCTATTTCGGAGAGATCGAAGGATACAGGTATGGATGGGATATCGTAGATGTGGAATCATGGGAATCTCCATTCCTGCCCCAGACGATGTCGACCGGATCCGTCACATTCGGCAGCGGTATTCATACCCTCTGTATTGAAGTCATCGACAAGGCCGGCAACATGTCGAGGGCGAAGATCGCCGTAGAGGCGATTCCCTGGCAGATGGACCGCAACCTGCTCTGGGTGGACGATTTCAGGTCCGCAAATTATCCCATTCCCGATTATTCCTGGCCCCCGGAATACGAGCACGACTCTTTCTGGCTCGATATCTGTTCATCTGCCGCTGGATTCGATCCTTCGGTGGACGTCTTCGACTGTGACGAAAGAAATTCGCCCCCGCCCATCGAGACGATCGGACGATACAAAAACCTGATATGGACCTACTCATATACAGAGAGCTTCTGGAACGAGATCGTACATTTCGTTCCAGAGACGATGATATCGACTATTTCCCCATCAGAGACCAATGTGATATCTCTTTTCCTCAGAAAGGGAGGTCATGTATGGACTCTCGGCAGATCCGACCGGGGAGGAGGGCTGGCTGCCGAACTCAGTACGCTGGTACAAGATTTCCCTCTGCGGCTGGCGACCGAAAGCGCCGGCGCAGAAAATCCGGCCGATGGCAGCGGCGTCGATGGGATGGCCTACAAGGACTACTGTGTATCTGTCCTGGACAAGGTACAGGGGGTGTTCAGAGAACACGAAATGATGCCCCCAAGATATCTCGGACATTACGACGCATTTCGTTACGCTACCATCGATGAGTTCGACCCTGTCACCCTTTCGGTTCCGGGAATGCCGGAGCGGCTCGACCTCAGAGAAGAGGTGTCTTCACCGGGAAGCTTTTTCAGTTTCGACACACTGAGCTCGCTGGGAGGATTCACATATGTTGAAGTCTATGATCCTCCCTACTGGATGAGCTCGATCGCGATCGTCTCACGCCACTGCTTCCACCCGGCCTACCGAATGCAGGCCGCACACGAGGGCTCGGTGTTAAACGGCGCGCCTGTTGCTCTCTGGATATCCCGATATGAGGATATAGTTCCCGAAGTCACATCAGGCGTTGCCGTAGCCGCGCCAAGCCTTCATCTCGGATTTCCGCTATGGTTTTTCAGGCAGACGTCGGCCGATAGTATCGCCGCCGCCCTGTTCGATCTATGGGGGATAGAAGAATGAACGCGATAAAACCTCTGGCGACAGCCGCTATACTTCTCGTTCAGGCCGTTCTGATATCCGGCTGCGGAGGTGAATCGCCATCCCCTCCTGATTATCCGACCTTTTATACATCGGTTAAAAGTTCGGTCATAACGGTGCCAGACTGTGATTCGTTCTACCTTCATCACATTGACGACGATATCTATACATTCTACAGCTGGCATCCGCTCGATGAACTGAAGAATGGGGTCATCCTCGCCGGGCATGAAAACGGCGGATATATGCGAGAGGTCATTTCGTTCGAAAGGAACGGATATTTCACTTCCATTCTCACCGTACCCTGCCCCCTTACTGGAGTCCTGAGACGTGGGCTCGTGGAAGCGACATTCCATGCGGGGCCTGGACCTTTCCCCGGGGGAACAGATCTTTCCGGAACCGTATTGTACTCGACCGAAGAACAGGACCGAGAAGGAAACATAACCATCACAAACGGTATTGTGAACTATTCACCTGTCACATCTTTCAGGCTGGCCATCGCACACAGTACTGTCTGGGAACTGGATCTTTCCGTGGAGGGCAGCATATATATCGAGTGTGATATCGAAGCAGATGTCGAGGGTGAGTTCAGTCACTACGCTGAAAAAGAGATCATGTCGTTCACTGAAGAAAAGACAGTATGGCTCAAGGGTATACCTGTAGTAGTCGACATCCGATTCGCTCTCTCCGTCAGGACGGCTGCCGAAGGGACATTCTGTAATTCCTGCACCTACAGCGCTACCTGCTCCGGCGCAATATTCGCAGGGACATCATGGAGAGACGGAGCATGGAACGACTCAGATGAGAGCATCCTCTCGTTTTCTGCCACCCCCCTCACCTGCAACGGCCAGATGGACGGCCACATAGAGATACTGGTCGTCCCCGATGTGACAATATCACTGAGCGGCGAGGTCCTCTTCGACCTGGAGACAGCTCCAGGTACCCTGATTCGCTCGGAAGTCTTCACGCCTCCCGTCTGGTGGTGGGAACTGTCTGGCCTGAACTGTCTGGATATCCAGTATCACGAGGGGATCGCGGGAGACGCCATCCCTCCGCTTCACGGATGGGAAGACTGCGGAGAGACCTTCCTCGTCGGTGGTCCATTTCAAACCGAAGATTTTGTCTTCATAATGTCATGGGGCAAAGAAGGTATCGGAGATTATAGTTTCGGCAACCCATCGGGAGCAGCCACCACACCAGACGGCGGAATACTGGTAAGTGACAATCTCAGCAGCAGGCTCTCGATGTTCGCGTCCGACTCTTCGCTCATCACATCATGGGGGAACCAGGGAAACAGGGCCGGGGAATTCCTCCTGCCCTGTGGAATCGCTACCGGTCCTGATGGTGACATTTTCGTCGTAGACAAGGGAAATCACAGGGTGCAGCGATTCGATCACACCGGAGAATTTATACTTATGTGGGGGAACCACGGCGATGGCAACGGTGAATTTCGGGAACCGGAAGATGTTTGCGCGGCGCCGGATGGTACGGTCCTGATAGTAGACAGCTACAGCAATCGAGTCCAGCGGTTCTATGACGATGGGACATTCATCGAATCCTGGGGCAGTCAGGGCAGCGGCTCAGGAGAGTTCAATGGCGCAATAGGCATCACCTGCGACACCGATGGAAACATCTACGTATCAGAATGCTACAACCACCGCGTTCAGAAATTTTCCCCTGACAGAATCTTCATGACGATGTGGGGGCTGCAGGGTATCTCTCAGGGTGAGTTCAACTGCCCGACAGGGATAGAGGCCGGGCAGGACGGGAAAATATACATAGCCGACTACGGAAACAACAGGGTCCAGATATTCACTTCCGACGGAAGATTCATTTCGTCACTCGGGACTCGGGGCACGGGCGCTGGAGAATTCAACGGTCCACGTGATCTCGCGGTCAGTGGGACCGGGGAATTATTTGTCATAGATTCGGGGAATTTCCGGATACAACGTTTTGCGCCGGTGCCATCTATAATTCGTCCTCGATCCTGACATCCAGGATCGTCCCATCCTCGACATACTCCTCGAGCAGCTGTACATCCCTGACCATATTTTCGAGTTCACCACTGTCACCTTCGAGTAGATCCCGGATCCTGCTTCCTGGAAGATCGCAGGACACCATAAAATCAACGATCTTCTCCAGATATCTTATATCTACACCGATGGAGGAAGCTATCGCTCCCAGTTGTGGGCCATACCTGTCCACGGTCTCCTCGAGTGGCTCGAAAGGGGCATGAGGCGAGTCGAGAAACCTGTCGGAAAAATCCTTTATGACGTGAGTGGACCCATGGAAGGAAATCCTGTTCATCTTTCTCCCCCCTTCTCCGGAGGCTGTTCCGGAATCCCGATCTGTATCAGGGGTCCCGGCAGGTCCTGATTTGCAACAGCCCCGTACAACCGATTGAGGGCTCCCAATATCTCGTTACCAGCTTTTGCGGATATCGGATCGGAGAGGACGAGAGAGAGACGGCTGATCCTTGTTGAAACATAGCTGCTCTGAATAAGCGCGCCCTCTATATTCTCGAAATCGAAAACTTCGCTTTCCCTGTCGAGCGAGATAAGTCCGTTTGCAAAATTCAAAAGCGTCTGAAGCCACAGAGCGTTCGCGGCACATTCACAATCTTTCAGATCGGCCCTGTAAAGGATCGCGTTCTCCAGGTTGACCCCTGTCAGGTCGGCCTTCTTCAGGTCGGCTCCCATCATATTCGCCGATCCGAGATCAGCCCCACTCAACCAGGCTCCCTGAAGGTCCGCCTCCATAAGGTCTGCCCCTGAAAGATCGGCCCCTTCCAGGTTAGCCCCTTTCAGGTCTGCCCCCGAAAGGATCGCCCGGGTGAGGTCCGCTCCCCTGAAGTTGATCCCCGCCAGTTCTTTTACTCTTATATTCGATTCGGAAAGGTCCGGCGTAATGTCCGGGTTGTCCTGCCTCCACGCGTTCCAGGCAGCGACTCCCTGTACCAGAATTTCCTTGTGGACTTGATCTGCCATATTTCTCCTCGACTCCCCCTCCCTGCCCCACATTACACTTACGCAGCAGGACCCGAGATTGTTCCGTATAAGGGTCACATCATGCCTGCGGCACCTTCAGAGAATAATAATGAGACAGTGACGATATTTATGCAAGCCCACTCTCGAATATGTTTCGCAGATTTATCCCAAATCATTCGAATATTTTTGTTGAGAATAGCCTTAATCAGCTTTAAACTGTTCACCATCGTGGAGTGAGGTGGTTGCAGACAGCCAACGGCTCCATGAAACCGTGGGCAAACGGAGATAAAGCATGAATTCTGGAAGTGATCGGCGGAACTTCTTGAGCTCTGCTGTGCCTTTCATCCTGGTGCTTCTCATCATTACGCTTGAGACGACCGCATCGGACAGATCAGATATCTTCAACGACAAGAGACGTACAGCGGATATGGCTCCCGTTTTGGACGGAAGTTTTGTACACAATATCGGCGAATTACAGATCAACGTCACAAACTGGGGGATCATCGGGTCGCTGCCGAACAGCAATTATCCCATGCGCGACGTCCCGTCCGCGCAATATCCTGCTGGGTCCGGGACCGAGTATCTGTATGCTGCCGGCATCTGGGTCGGAGCGCTGAAGAACGGGATCCCATGCGTATCGACGGGATATCCCCAGGATGAATTCCGCCCGGGCATGGACTCGCAAAACACCATCTACGAGACTTTCGAAGGCGACACTCGTGGTTCCCACCTTCCTTCGGCACCGGACGACGACAGGGACGGCCTCTATGACGAAGACCCGCTGAACGGCCTGGACGATGATCACGATGGAAAGATAGATGAAGATTTTGCCGCCTTCGGGAACCAGATGTTCTGCTGCGAGTATTTCGACAACAAACCGCAGTGCAGCCTGATCTGGCCGGAACACAACCAGATGGAACTCAAGGTCCGACAGGAGACCTTCCAGTGGGGTGAAGACGTTTACAACGACTTTGTCATCGCGAGATATACGGTGACGAATTTCGGATTCGAATATCTCTCGGACATATACGTGGGCATCTACGCCGACCTCGATGCCGGGTCGCGCGACCATGGCACATATTATCTCGACGACCAGGTCGGATTCTGGAGCGGAGAATGGTGTGCTCCCTGGAATTATGCCGAATTCCCCGTCAATATTAATATCGCCTATGTCCATGATGACGATGGAGACGATGGAAGGGCCGACGGGTATTTCGGGATCGCCGTAGTGAGTCCCAATTACCTGATAAATTCCTTCAGGATCTTTCAGGGACTTCTTCCCTACATGAATGGCGGAGAACCGACCAACGATTTCGAACGATATGATGTGATGGCTGAACCGGCCCACGACGAAAACACCGAGAAACCAGGTGATTACAGGTGTCTTCTCAGCCTGGGACCCTTCCCCCACATCGGCTTCAACAATTCTATCGAAATCTCCCTGGCCTTTGTAGCCGGAAAAGATTTCGATGAGTTGAGGGATAACGCCGCAGCAGCACAGATGATCTACCGGGGGGTGTGGTACGATCTCGACGGGGATCCGGAAACGGGAGTGATTGGAAGAGAAACCAAGATGTGGGGTCCACTCGAGGATTTCGACCCCGACCCCTGTGACAATAATTTTGAGGAACTGCTTATTGTCAGGGGGCACTATATCTGGGCAAACATGGATTGCTCCCTTGAGCTCTATAACTTTAATCACCGCAAATGCTACAAGGATATCAACGCCACTCTCGAGGATTACCGGACCGGTGTGGACGGAAGGGAACACAACCTCCACTGGATCACCGGCGGAGTATCCACCCCTCCCAGGATCAGGGTGGTCCCCGGAGACCGACAGGTCACCGTATACTGGGATAACCTGAGTGAAATGGTCCCTGACCTCGTCACAGGTCTTATCGACTTCGAGGGATATCAGGTCTGGAGGGCCGATGAATGGCATCGCCCGCTCGGCAGCAGCAAGATAAACGGCCCTGCCTCTGATCTGTGGTCACTCATGGAGGCACGCGACCTTGTCAACGAGGTACTTCCCAATATCGATTTCAAGAGTCCCTTCGAATCAGGAGGCTGGGAGTATATACCCCTCTTGCACCTCGATGAAAAAGACAGGTTCCTGACTGCTTTTAAGGAGGCCCTGATCTATTCTCCGCTCGATTCCGTACCATGTCCTCCTGGCCTGACATTTGAAGAATGCGACACTCTGGAAGCGCTCGCCAGGCTTGATCTCGGATTTGAGGGCGGATTGAAATATTACAAATTCATCGACGACACTGCCAAGAACGGGTTACCGTATTTTTACTCCGTAGTCGCGTACGACCATGTCTTCACAAAGAACTGGGTGCCTGATGCGAAGGGCAGAATGAATTCACCGTCCGCCAGTTTCGCTTTCGTAGAAGCCCGATCCAGCTCACAGGCAGCTGAAGGATTCGATAAAAGAGAAGTCTACGCGGTCCCAAATCCCGTCACGTCATCGTCAATGTCTGGATGGGCACTTGGGCCGACCAACACCGACCCCTCCGGGCTGAAGGTCGAGATAAGGAATCTCCCCGCATGCCGGTCGACTCTGAGGATATTCACGATCGCAGGCGACCTGGTCAAGGCCATACATCATGATGGCACCGCGGGCAACGGAACTGTCGTCTGGAACCTCGTTTCGAGAAACGGACAGGACGTCACGAGCGGTGTATATATTTTCGCTGTCGAACCGGAAGACAAAAATTTCGAACGAACTATCGGCAAATTTGTAGTAATAAGGTAAGTGTCAATCGGAAATATGTATACTAGATAAGATATTTGAATTTCGGAGAATATATTGTATAATTGACATGTTGTTAGAACGATATGATGTATCTCGGAAGGCTGCATCGTGGCAAAGGCTCAACAGCCTTCCACTACCGTGGGCAAACGGAGAAAAAATGAAACCGAAGTGGAACCGGCTGAGTGGCCTGAGCTGTGGTTCTGTGTTTTTGTGTGCACTGCTTCTGACCGCATCCTTCCAGGTGACAGCTTCAGACCGTTACGATCCTTTTCGTGACAAGTCCCGCACCCCAAGCATGATCCCTGTCCTGGACGGCTCCTATGTCCACAACATCGGAGAACTCCAGATGAATGTGACGAACTGGGGCATCCTCGGTTCACTGCCGAACAGCAATTATCCGATGCGGGACGTTCCTTCCGCACAGTATCCCGCCGGTTCCGGAATAGAATATCTCTATGCCGCGGGAATATGGGTCGGAGCCAGGAAAAATGGCATACCATGCGTTTCTACCGGATATCCCGAAGATGAATTCCGGCCCCGAATGGACGCTACGAGCACGATCTACGAGACTTTCGAGGGCGATCTTCGGGGCGGACACCTGCCCGCTGCCCCTGACGACGATGTCGATGGTGTCTATGATGAGGACCCGCTCAACGGATTGGATGACGACAATGACGGAAAAATAGACGAAGACTTTGCCGCCTTCGGCAACCAGATGTTCTGCTGCGAATACGCCGACAACTTCCCCCAGAGTACCCTGATCTGGCCGGAACACGAACAGATAGAGATAAAGGTCCGGCAGGAGACGTTCCAGTGGGGAGAAAACGTCTATAACGATTTCATAGCGATCAAGTACACCATCACCAATGTCGGCATCGAATACCTGTCCGACATCTACCTGGGAATCTACGCCGATATGGACGCCGGCTCACGTAATCGCGGAACGTACCATATGGACGATAAGGTCGGTTTCTGGAATGGGACCTGGTGCGCGGCAAAAGGAAACGCAGAATATCCCGTCGATCTGAATCTGGCCTATGTCTATGACGACGATGGAGACGACGGGACCGCAACGGGATATTTCGGGATCGCGGTACTTGGCCACTCTCCGCAGGTGAGTTTCGGAAACGCTGCTCTCTTTCCCAGCTTCGCCCTCCAGTCGTTCAAGGTCTTCCAGGGCCTTCAACCCTTCATGAACGGCGGGGATCCGACCAACGATTTCGAGCGTTACGAGATCATGTCCGAACCAGCCCGCGATGAGAACACCGACAAGCCGGGCGATTACAGGATACTTCTCAGCGTAGGCCCTTTTTACAGTCTTCAGTTCATGAGGTCGCTCGAACTGAGTCTTGCCTTCGTAGCGGGAGACGACTTCAACGATCTGCGCGATAATGCCGCTACCGCGCAGAATATATACAACGGGATCAGGTATGACATGGATGGGAATCCTGAAACAGGGATAAACGGACGCGAATCGCCCCTGGTCGGCCCCCTCGAAGATTGGGATCCAGACCCATGTGATGGGGTAAAGGAAGAACTGGACATAATCAAGGGTGATACGATCTGGAGCAACCTCGACTGCTCCCAGGAACGGACCGATTTCAACAACCGCGATTGCTACAAAGAATATGGAGCCTCATTCCAGGATTATCAGACCGGTACCGGCGGCAGGGAACATCGCCTGCGCTGGATCACCAGCGGAGTCTCTCCCCCTCCGAATATAAGGGTAGAGCCGGGCGATGGTTATGTCGCTGTCTTCTGGGACAATCTGAGCGAAGTGACTGCCGATATAGTAACCGGTGTGGTAGACTTCGAAGGCTACCAGGTGTGGAGGGCCGACGACTGGCACCGGCCGCTCGGATCCAGTAAGGAGAACGGCCCGGAATCGAGTCTCTGGTCTCTGCTCGAGAACCGGGACCTTGTCAACGGTGTCCTTCCCAATGTTGACTTCAAGCGCCCCCTTGAATCGGGAGGGTGGGAGTATGACCCTCTCGAATATCTGGTGGACAGAGAAATGGTCATCAACGCATTCGAACAATCATTGATTTACGCGCCTCTCGATAATGTGCCTTGTCCCCCGGGCCTGACGCAGAATGAATGCGACACCCTCGAGACACTCGCGCGTCTGAACCTCGGATATGAGGGAGGAAAGAAATACTACAAATTCGTCGATCATTCAGTCAAAAACGGGTTGCCGTATTTTTACTCCGTCGTCGCTTATGACCATTCATTTGACAAAAACGGAATCCCTCTCGCTCAGGGGAGGATGAACTCCCCCTCGGCGAGCTTTGCCTACATCGAAGCCCGATCCAGCTCACGGGAAGCAGACGAATACGAGGAGACCGAAGTCTACGCCGTCCCCAACCCTGTCACACGGGAGGCTATGTCCGGATGGGAACTTGGTCCGACAAACAGCGACCCGTCGGGCCTGAAAGTTGAGATAAGGAATCTACCAGCATGCAAATCCGTACTCAGGATATTCACTATAGCGGGAGATCTCGTACAGACGCTCCCGCACGACGGAAGCAATGGCAACGGTACGGTCGTCTGGAATCTGGTATCGAGAAACGGCCAGGAAGTTACCAGCGGCGTGTACCTGTTTGCCGTAGAACCTGAAGACAATAATTTCGACCGGACCATTGGTAAATTCGTGGTCATCCGTTAACAGGACAGAAAGCATGATCGAGAAAATCTGGAATTCGTCATCAA
>JAHOYU010000224.1 GCA_019038625.1 Candidatus Latescibacterota bacterium
AAGTGGTTACCTTGGATTTCACTTATCGCTTGAGTGGGTTGTTCCAGCTATCATAGTTATTCTTTTATGGGCTAAGTTTGGAGCAACTCCAGGCAAAATGCTATTTAAGGTAAAAATCGTAGATGCACATACTCTTCAACCAGCAAGTACAGTCAAATTAATAGGAAGATACCTTGGCTACTTCATTTCAATGATACCTTTGTGCTTAGGTATATTTTGGGTTGCATGGGATAAAAAGAAACAGGGATTTCATGACAAAATAGCTCAAACACTTGTGATTAAAAACTAATCGGGTAAGGGCGGGTCTCTAGCCCGCCCTCCCCACAGCACCCCGCATGCGGGTCCGCACGGGGCGCTTCCTTCGCGTACAAAGTAATGACCCATGCCATCACTCCAAAGCTGGTTACGTCACTCTGCCGCCAGAGGGTGACTATACCTTTATCAGGTACTGTGCCATCCCTGAGACAGAAACGCCTCACTCTTTGACGAAGGTTCAGGCCTTCACCCTGTCCCATCCATTACGATGGGCATTTGGCTACTATGCCGTCTGCTGACTTCTGCTCAATCACCCGGTGGGTTACCCCACAGGGCGCTATCGGTATTCCATCTGATTCGCTCCTATCAGTCGATGGCTGCTGATAGGCCCAGGCTTGTTCAACCAGTGGCCTGACTGGTGCTCTACCGATCGCTTGTTGAGCAGATCTCCCCAGATAAGTGCATGAACTGTCACGACACAACCGCGTCATTTACCTTATCCCCCGAACCACAGGGCTTTGCTGTCTTGTGCCAGCTCGCCCCAGGGAAGTAGGCCTTATATGACGTTTCTGTTCGTCGGCTCGCCGTTTTGCGCTTAGGCTTCCTCCAGACCCCACCTCGCGGTGACGCCCTTGCCTTCGGCTAGTAGTTGGTGTCAAATAATCAGCAACGAAGGGAGACAACCGCTCAAAAGGAGACAGTTGAACATCATGACCAATCATCGACAGTGGTTCTCCTACAGGGGACTTGCACCCCATAAGTTCATGCCCATGCTGGGCGTACACAAG
>JAHOYU010000225.1 GCA_019038625.1 Candidatus Latescibacterota bacterium
AAGTGGTGGGCAATACTGGACTCGAACCAGTGACCCCCTGCGTGTAAAACAGGTGCCCTGAAAGAATCGTTTAATAAATCAATTGTATTTGTAAGATTTGTTCGCCTGCAAACACATATTATAGGGAGTAGCCTTCTACTCCCCCTCGGGTCCTTCTCCCAGCCCAAACCACTTCTTGTGTATCACACAGGTCGAACAGTCGTGTTCCCTCTTGATCATGGGAGTCCTGCCCTGCTTCTCGGCCAGAGATATCTCCGTCTTGTTCATCAGCCCAAGCAGAATACCCAGCACGATAAATGCGCCCGGAGGCAGGATCATGAGAAGCAGAGGGTTGTACCCGCTGCCGAATATCGATATACCGAGGATGCTCCCGTTCCCGAGGATCTCCCTGATACCTCCAAGGACGAAAAGCGACAGGGTGAAACCCAGCCCCATCCCAAGGCCATCAATCATCGAATAGAACAGGCCGTTCTTTGAGGCGAATGCCTCGGCACGCCCCAGGATGATACAGTTGACGACGATAAGGGGGATGAACAGTCCGAGGCTCTTGTGAAGAGCGTGGAAATACCCGTTCATCACCAGATCGACTATAGTAACGAAGGTCGCGATAGTGACGATAAACGCCGGGATCCGGACCTTCTTTGGAATGACTTTTCGAAGCAGGGATATAACGGTGTTCGAGCAGAAAAGAACGAATGTCGTGGCCAGCCCCATTCCGATCCCGTTCTCCGCCGATGTCGTTACGGCCAGCGTCGGACAGAGACCCAGCAACAACCTGAAAACAGGGTTCTCGCTCCAGAATCCTTTGATAAACTCGTTCCAGGCTCTCATTATTCCGCCCCTCCGTTATTTTCTGTTGTCGCATCATTGTCATCGGCTGTCGCGCTATCCCCGCCGGCCTGCACATGAACGGAATCTCCAGCGGCAGGCACGCCATCGACAGACTCACCGCCGGGCGCGACATTATGTCCGCCTTCGCTGCCGGCGATCCTGCCAAGATTATCCCTGAAGAAACCCAGCCCCAGCATCGTCGCCGTCGTGATCGCTCTCGATGAAATGGTCGCGCCGGAGATCGAGACAAATGTCCCGCCATCCTTGGCCACGGCCCAGTTCTCCGGATCCGTCAGGCTCCTGCCCCTGTATTGTGCCTTGAAGTCCTCTTCGATTATCTTCGCGCCCAGTCCCGGAGTCTCGAGATGTTTCAATATTTCTATTCCCTGGACGACTCCATCCATGTTGACACCTATCATGAAGTTGATGTCGCCTGAATATCCATCAGGGGCAACGACCTCAAACGCCACACCGACCAGTCCTCCGCCGCTCTTTCCGGGATAGATCTCGACACTTTCACTACCCTCCACATCGATGCTTCTGCGGTCGACATAGGGATCATTATCATAAACAGGAAGGACGTTCCTGATAGCATCCATCTTCTCCTCGAGCATAGCTTTGGCTATCGGCTCTTCCGTCAATTCGCTCACATAGGCCAACACTCCGGCAGAAATGGCCGCGATCAATGTCAATACCAAACAAAGTCTGAAGATCTCTTTCATCTGTACGCACCTTCCGCGGACTGCAGCATCTTTCAGGCCGCCGCTTTCTGCTTGTCAACCGCACCGAATACGGCCGGTTTTGTAAACCTGTCTATCAGCGGCGTGGCCGCATTCATGAGTAATATCGCAAAACTGACACCTTCGGGATATCCACCCCACAGCCTTATCAGGACCGTTATGAGTCCGCATCCTGCTCCAAAGATCAGCATTCCCTTTTTTGTCACGGGGCTGGTGACATAATCGGTCGCCATGAAAAGGGCACCGAGTATAAGACCACCGCTGATCACATGGAAAGACGGGTTGGCGTATTTCGTAGGATCGATCAGATAGAATATGCCGGTCAGCCCCCATACAGAGCCGATAAACGATACCGGGATATGCCAGCTGATCACCTTTTTAAATATAAGGAACAGGCCTCCGGCGAGCAGAAGAAGGACCGAAGTCTCACCAAGACAACCTCCGCGGTTGCCCAGTAGCAGGTCCATTATCTCCTGAGTACCGAAGGGTACTTCGATATGTCCAAGTGTCGCCAGGCTCTCCTTGGCCATAGTCAACGGAGTGGCGGTAGTCACCGCGTCGACTCCGAACGGGTTCGACCCGAACGGGGTCGCCTTTATCCACCTCGCCGTCATATGAACGGGAAAGGATACGAGTAGTACGACACGCCCTATCAGAGCCGGATTGAACGGATTGTAGCCCAGGCCTCCGTACAGCTGTTTGGCTATTACTATCGCAAAAAAGTTACCCGTCACGACCAGCCACCATGGACTCGTCGAAGGCAGGTTCAGGGCCAGAAGAAGTCCTGTAAGTACGGCGCTGAAATCGGCCAGCCTGATTTGTTTCCCCATCATCTTCTGGCTCAACGCTTCAAAAAGCATCGCTGAAGCGACAGACGTTATGATCACCTTGAGCGCGCCGAACCCGAACGCGTATACGGAGAACAGGCTCGCGGGCAGAAGGGCGTAGACGACGAGCAGCATGATCGAGCTGACTGTCCTGCCGTCGTGAAGATGAGGTGAAGAGCTCACGATAAAGCGAGGTCCGATCTCGTCCTTCTTCTTCGGTTTGGTCACCGGTGGCGGGCCAGCTGCCGCAGCAGGTTTGTCAGCCGGTTTTTCTGCAGGCTCCGCTGGCTTCTCGGCGGGCCCGTCGGCCGGCGTCGCTGGCTTCTCAGCAGCCCCATCGGCAGATGGCTTCTTTTCTTCCGGGACTTTTCCTTCCAAATTGTCTTCCAAAAGAACCTCCAGTTATCCGGGCGGCCGGATGGATCAACCAGCCTTTTTTGCCTTGTTCCTGATCTCCGCCTTGGCCCTCCTGAAGTGGTGGACCATCGGCCTTCTCGACGGACAGACATAGGCACAGCAACCGCACTCTATACAATCCATCAG
>JAHOYU010000226.1 GCA_019038625.1 Candidatus Latescibacterota bacterium
GCCGGAGGGACCGGGGCGGCACTGCCAGGCTATGACAGCGCCTCCCGATCCGTCTGGTGCTATCTCGTATTTACCCTGATATTCGGACTGTGCGCATACGGGGATCCCGTCGGTGGTCCACTGGGCCACTCCCAGAGAGTCGATCCGTTGAGCGTAGACGTTGTAAGTTATGGGGCGGTAGTCCTGCCAGATGATGATGGCGCCTCCCTCCCCGTCGTGCGCGATATCGGGATACCACGAGTAACTGGCGTGGGTGCAGACAGGCACACCTGCCGCCGCCCAAAGAGACGTTCCGTCGGCATCGAGTTTCTGAGCGTAGATATCCTGGTCGCCATCCGCCATAACCGACCATACGATGATCGTCCGGTCCATTTCATCAGATGTTACCCTGGCATCCCTCTCGGTACCGGGAATCGAACCGATCGGCACGCCATTCGCTGTCCAAAGGATATTACCACCGGCATCGAGTCTCTGGGCGAACAGTTGTACCCACCCCCATACGATAACGATTCCGCCGGCACCGTCGGAGACGATCCGTGGATTGTTATCCGAGCTGGAGTGCGATGATACCACCACGCCTTCGGGGTCCCACAGAAGAGCGCCGGTCGAATCGATCCTTTGAGCATAGATATCGTAGTTTCCGCTACGACTGTCCTGAAAGGTGATAAACGCGCCACCGCATCCGTCAGGAATCATTCTCTGGCCGGCCTGTGAGCTCTCATACGTGCAGACCCTTACTCCGTCCCAGGGCCAGTGGGCGTAGCCATTACCTGAGATGACCGGGGTGAGAAATACTATCACCGCGAATAGCTTAAACCTCGTTTTCATCTGAAATTCCCCTGTCTGATATTCCGGCCGACCGCATTGATATTATACTCGAATCCCGGGCACTTGTCGATTAATTAACAGATGGAGTACGGGCGATCGTGTAACATGGGGCTGCGGAAATAAAAAGGTAGTGAGGACGTAAAACGAGCCGCACCGAATGTTCCGAGACTCTTTCCCATCATCACATCTTCCGGGCTTTGTCCATTCAGCGCGGCTCTCGGGCTCTTTATTTATACGGCTCATCGGGGGTAGGGGTCAAAGATAGGCTCTTGCCCCCGAATGATGAAAAGTGGTGGGCAATACTGGACTCGAACCAGTGACCCACTGCGTGTGAAGTTGCATAACTGGAAATTGTGGATATACTATTCCTATAGGGGATTCTAATACCATTCTAAATCAAGCCCAGGTCGACCAGCCCGGATTGTATCAGGGAAAGCAGTTCATGAAAGCGCTCATCAAGCTATCGTTGATCATTGTCTTCTGTCTTAAACCGGCACAGATACCTGCCCAGGTTTATCCTTTTCCCCCACCGACCGCAAATTGTAGTGGATTCTACGAAGCCGTGCAATGCGATAAGATTGATATTTTTGTAACTTATAGTGCGAAGGAACCCGCCTACTGCTATTGGGAGGGAATCGATTGTAATCTGGACCCAGAGGGAGATATTTGCGATATACTGCAGACCTCTTTTGCTGATACCGGTACATACTCCCTGGCATTCCATGTCTATGATTGTGTGGGTCAACACGCCTCGTGCACCACATCAGTCCATGTAGTAGTTACGGAAGTCCCCCGGGTTTACATTTTCGATTGTGCCATACGGGCAAATGAAAACCTGGAATGTCCGGAAAAAGGCGCCTGGCGATATGAATGGACTATCAACTGGGAAGTTCATCCTTGTAATCCTGAACTCATCCCCAGTTTCGAGATATTGTTTCCGCTGAGCCAGCTTTATCCCAATTGTATTTGTGACGAGTTCAGCCATATATTCAATTGGGAGGATTCTATCGAAGCAGGATATTCGGCAGAGATCGTATGCGCCGATTCGACTTTCTCTGGTAGCGATGTATTGAGAATATTTCACAGCTCTGGCATATCCGATCCAGGCTATTATCTGATCTTTTACTTCTATTCAGACTATCCTCCTGTAACGAGGGAGTGGAACGCTGTCCTTCGTGAGACGCTTCATTTCAATATGGATAACTCATGCGGCTTCGCCGCTGAAGTACCAGATCTCCCTTGCGGTACTATTTCGACCGGTCCATCAAGCCTAGGAAGATTGAAACACCTCTATCAAGACGATGGCGGAAAGTAACACAAGACAATCCTATCACTCCCATTTATCCCATCCGCCTTACAATACTTGCACTTACTCACCAGTGTCATTCCATCTCCACCACTATCTGCCTCATCAAAAAATGGTGCCCTCCCAGTGCCCCCGCATGCTCCCTGGACATAATAAGGCCACCAGCTCTTACCACCTAATCCCCTATCCCTTTGATTTGTTTGAGAATAAATGGTTGGCGGCACAGGTGTTTTGGGTGTGTAATCTGTAGCTATAATATTAGCGTAGCTCTGCCAGGCATCTGACCAGCCCACCAGCACGGGGTTAAGTACCCTTGACAACGAATGCCTCTGTGATAGAATAGTATCGAGGAATCATTATATCTGACAAGCTATTCAGTTGGGAGTACGTAAAGTAATATAGCTAAAAGTGGGATTATATGTTTCGAATTAATAATACAGTATCTCTGCTGATACTGATGTTCGTATGTCTATCGACGGCCGCTTCTGCCCAGCTTCCGCCTACCGGTTACATCGGATTATATATCGATGAATCGAGGACTTCCTGCAACCTTGATCCTGGAGTGAGTGGTCAGGCTTTCTCGTTTTACATCTTCTGCCTTCCCTCTGAAAACGGCCTGATGTGTGCTGAGTTCGCCGTCTCGATCCCATCAGAGATCGTAATTTCGAATATCGTGGAAAACGAAGGTGTCTCGCTCACTTTGGGAGATCTGGCCGATGGCTTGGGTGTGTGTTTTCTTGAATGCCAAAATGACTGGGTTTATACGCACCGGGTCAATGCAATCGCTCAAAGCTCCACACCATCCGAGTTGCTGGTGGTCGGGCACGGCGAGACCGGTGACATTCAATTCGCTAACTGCGATGACAGCTTTCCACTCGAACCTGTATTCGTCAATCCAGGCATCGGGATAAACGGGCCGTGCGTGAACGACTCCGAGCCACCGGTGCTCGCAGAATTGACAGTGCCCGATTTGACGCACATGAGATTGACATTCGACGAAGAGATTATTGCACTCGATGCTGATATTCCAACCAACTACTTTGTCGTCAACAGCAACAATCAAGCTAACAGCATGGATATAAGTCGCGTGGTCGTAGAAAGCAGAGACCCTACCCGTGTCCTGCTCACCCTCGAAAGGGCGATGCGTGGCGACGAATCATATACACTTTTCGTGAATAGAGTCAGGGATAAAGCAGGAAACGAGATCCCGCCCTGGTCGTCAATCGATGTCGATTTGAATTTTGACATAATGCCGCCGGAGATCACTGGATTGGAAGTGCTCAGCGACTGGACACTCATCGTCCGGTTCTCTGAACCATTGATCCCGGAAACGGCAGAGGATCGGCTTCACTTTGCTATATATTGTGACGGAAGTGGTCACTCGATAGAAAAAGCCGAATATCTTTCTGCCTCTTCTTCGATAAGGGTATCTCTTAGAAACCAGTTAAAACAGAAGACCGTCTACTCTCTGCAAATGTGGGGAATGACCGATCTTGCTGGAAATGTCATCGTGAATTATCCATCCATTGCGTTCCGGGCCATCGACAAAGTTCCTCCGGAATTTCTCTCTGTTGTCGCTTTCGATCCAGACCACGTGACGTCACTGTTCGACGAACCACTCGATACACTGAGTTCCACAGATCCAGGCAATTACCGGATATTCGAATCTGGTAATCCGGAAACGACCGTGCCGATCATTTATGTTGAAATGCTTCAATTTGACAGGGTCAAGCTCGCTCTCGCCTATTCACTTGATGAAGACACCCCCTATTCTATTTTTGCTTCAGGAGTATCTGACGCCAGGGAAAACAGCATCACTATTGCAGGGATCACAGATATCGTACAAAGGCCTGATAACAGCGCTCCTTATCTCGTTGACATCGAATACATGAAGACCAGCATCCCCCCTCACTTCAAGCTCACTTTTAACGAGTATGTAGTAGACTGTAATAGTGCGAATGACTATATTTTCTACGATGCTGACCGACCAAACGGGTTCCACCTTTTCAAAGAGGTTTTCTGGATGAACGACAGTCTCACTGTGTTCGGTCAACTGTATGTGCCCCTTGACGAGGGAATAATACACTATCTAAGATTACCACGCCTTACGGACATGGAGGGAAACAGCGCCCCTGAAGGAAACAGGTTCCGTATTGAGATAAAGGATCCGGAAATCGCAATTCATTCTCTCGATTATGACAGAGGCGAAGTAGAGATATCCTGGCAACTGTCCAGAACCATAGACGACCTGAAATTTGTTGTAAGCAGATCGGAAGCGTCACAAGACGCCTTCTCGGAACTTCCGGCCGAGGGCCTGTCGAATGAAACCCTTTCTATCTCGTACATTGATCCGTCAACTGAACCTGGCAGATCTTACGTCTACAAAATAGACTACATTCTGGAAGATGAACGATTTAATTTTCTAATGACAAATGAAATCGGAATTCCTGATGTGGGATTTTCTCTTTATCAGAACTGGCCTAATCCGTTCAATCCCTCGACCATCCTGTTATGGAGCCAACCAGACGATGGCAATGCCCGGATAGAGATCTTCGACGTGGCAGGTCACCGAGTCGTTGTGCTGGAAAACGGATTCAGGCCAGCCGGAATCCACTCAGTCGAATGGGACGGAAATAACAGCTCCGGCAATAATATGAGTTCAGGGGTCTATTTCTGTCGATTGTCATACGGCGGGATGACCCGGACCAGAAAGATGGTTCTTCTCCGCTAGAACTCTCCTTTCATACCTTCGGCCACTACGTCCAGTTCAGCAGTCTTCGGTCACCCTCAAGGCTTCGAATGTGAGACACTTCCTGAGTGACCTCGAGGCAACCTCGATAGGTGCCATCTTTATCTCGTACTGCAAAATAGCGGATATTTATGAACATCCCTTTCATCTGCAGCCAGAATTCGGCCTCATCTTTTTCCCCGCTTTTGAAAGCTTTGAGGATCCTGTCAACGACATCAAGACTCGTCCGGGGATGGCAGTTCTGCACCTTTCGCCCGATCACCGCAGGAGTTCTGGGGA
This sequence comes from Candidatus Latescibacterota bacterium, assembly GCA_019038625.1. Classification (NCBI taxonomy): domain Bacteria; kingdom Pseudomonadati; phylum Candidatus Latescibacterota; species Candidatus Latescibacterota bacterium. Next base: position 5,163 of record JAHOYU010000226.1, read on the forward strand.
AAATGCGTTCTTTCGTCTGGCTGTAATAGACGACTTCGTCGTTCTCGTCCACCAGGGACATCTCGATTGGGAGATGGCACAGCATAAGGTTCAGAAGCTCCGGTGTCATATGGCCGACATCAAGATTGATATCTCCCGTGACAGGGTGATCGTGCCTGGCGTCGACGGTTTTGACCTGTGGCTCCCACTCCCCGTCGGGCTCGATCCAGCAGTAACCCAGCTCGTCCTGCCCCTCACCGACTCTCTTCCATTCTTCATCGCTGAGGACCTCGAGCGCCATCGGGATCAGGATTTTCTCCTCTTTCGTTATCATCTCGGTCACTTCAAGAGTCAGGGTCCTGAGAGTATCCTCACTTATCGGCTCCTCGCTTTCAGCCTTTCTGAAAAGATTCCTTATCTCGTCATGTTTGCCCCACATCACGCTCGAGGGGCCTGTTATCTCATGTTTTTCGAGCAGTGGAAAAAGCTGATTCTCTTTTCTGACGTAGTGAAGATCTATCGTTTTCAGATCGGCAAGTCTGGCAGCCATGTCCGGAGCGTTGAGATCCCGCAGTATCAAGGACACACGTTTTTCCAGCTCCCTGTTTTCCCGCAACATCGTCTGTACCGGATGTCCTGCCGGAACGCCGGGGATGCTTTGGTCTCGTAAGCCGTCACTGAAAATGCTCGAGTGAAGATTGCACATCCGCTGCACTTCCTCCACAGGCATACCGCCCTCGATCAATTCCTGCTCGACCTGGGTGAGTTCGTGAGCTCCGATATCATCAAGTATCGATGAGAATTCCGATTTCAGCGAATCGACACTCTCACCATCGTGAAGTCTGCGGATTATGTCCTTGATCACGCCATGCCTGTCTTTGCCCGCGGGACCGTCACTCCCGCGAGGCGGCGGCATAACCACTTCTTCGCCACTTTCCTTCTTTATTCTGGCTCCTATCTTCTCGAGAAGTTCCGCCGATTCGAACCCTCCGATCTCCGCGACCTTCTCAATATCGGCGAACTTGCCGACGGTCTTTCTCACGAGTTTGTTCTTAAGAAGCTTGTATTGGTCACATAAGGTGGGTAGATATTCCTCAAGAAACGGATAGCGGTCCAGAAGATCATCGATCCTCGTCTTTCCATCTATCATCATGACATGCCTCCTTTGTTCTCGTCTTCGTTCCTCCGGCAGCCTGAGTATATTCTATATCCGATTATTGTCAAAAGTAATATGCCGTATGCCTTTAACAATGACTGTTTCTGTGATATAATAGCAGTCTGGAACCCGTCAAGCAGGAATCCCCACCAGATACCAGCCGGGAACGAAAGGCCGCTATGTATAAATATCACGTCTTTATCTCGATAATGATTCTTCTGTTCGCTGGGCAGGTGTCGGCGGAAGTCCACGTAGATGGACGGATCGCCTGGGCGACGGACAAAGGCGTGGGGGAATCGTCTTTTTTCATGGGTTCGCTGCGCTTCACGGAAAAGCCGGGCGGCCAGGAATTCCAGATCCTGAACGACCTTGGCGTCGAATTCTTTGATTACGGACAGGGGCGTGTCGGAAGCCGGACGATCTTTCCAGCGAAGATCCCATTCGGTGTCATCGACAGGCTTAAGAACCTTGATTTTCTTGTCTCCATCGAGAGCGCGCGCAGGCGCCGGACGCCACCGCTGGCAGAAAGCAGGCCGCAGGTGGAAGCAGATCTTGCCTGGCTGGTCGCCGCCCCCGAAGGAGGGACACTGTCGGGCAAGGGCGTCATTATCTGCGACATCGATACAGGCGTTAACTACCTGCATTCCAACTTCTTTAAGCTCAGCGGCGAGACTTTCGACTGGCTGGATGTCGATATGAGCGGGACCCTCACCGCCGGAGACGCTGTCGACCTCGACGACAACGGCTTATCGGACGCGGGGGAGGCACTCCTCTGGCGTGAAAGCGCTGGAACGAGCACTTACGGAAATAACGGCTCCGAATACGACACCAATCTGGATTTTCTATATAATGACGCTAACAGCAGCGGTACACGAGACTACGGGCCGCCTACGTTCGGCGAGAACGATCCCTGTTATGGAGAGCGGATATTCCTCACGGATGACGCTAACGACAACGGATATCTTGACCCCGGAGAGACTCTTCTTGCATTGGGGCAGACGCGGATCAGAGCGATCTATAACAAGGACGGCAGCATTCACAGGCGGGGTATAGACCTGCTCGACTCCGAGACAGACGCATGGGGACATGGCACCCAGGTATCCGGGATATTCGGTGGAGGCTGGGTCGGGCTGCACGCGATGAGTGGCGTGGCCCCGGGCATAGAGAGCATACACGTCGATTATGACTTTGCCGCCGAACCACCCTTCCTGATTCCCATTGAGGCCGGGCTTGCGTGGGCTGTCGGAGAAGGCGCCGATATCGTTCTGATAGAGGATGGCGAATGGGTCTGGGA
>JAHOYU010000227.1 GCA_019038625.1 Candidatus Latescibacterota bacterium
CAGCACAAGGCTGTCAAAGACTTTGGGAAAAAGAAAATAGATGGACATTTGAAGAGCGGATAACCGAGAGGGATCATTCGAAAATCGGGATATTCAAAGATGAGGATTGTCGAAACCATTTCGCAAATCGCCTCCAGCCCTTGACCTGTCAGCATGCATCTGGTAGAGTCTGGAATCCTGACGACAGGTGGTAGCAATAATCATGAACATGTTCGGAGGTCGGCCGATGAGGATATTACGACCCTTGATCATTTTTGTAACCCTCTCAGTCATCATATCCGGTCTCATTTCGTGCGGGAAGGATCCTGATATGGAATTCAGCAGCTTCGTAGAGAAACACTCGACAAGGGTCGATTCACTTGAGAGAGCGGGTAGCCTCGCCTACTGGGAGGCAGCACGCAGTGGCAGCAGCGATGATTTTCGCAAGTACGCCGATGCCCATATGGAACTGGAGAAGATATACACGAACAGTGACGAATTCGAATATGTGCAGGACATCAGGGAGAGCGGCGATCTGAAAGACCCTCAACTCAAACGGATAGCTGATCTGCTGTATCTGAGTTATAAGGGAAACCAGATGGATCCCGCTTTGTTGAAGAAGATCGTCGAGTTGAGCAGTGAAGTGGAGAAGAAGTTTGGCACGTTCAGGCCGGTGGTGGATGGCAGGGAATTGGCTCCCGGAGAGGTCATGAAAGTATTCAAAACCAGCACGGACAGCGAATACCGCCGGAAAGTGTGGGAAGCTGGCAAAAAAGTAGGGCCGAAACTTGTGTGTGATCTGCTCAAACTGGTCAGGGCAAGGAATGAGGCTGCCAGGGCGATAGGATACAGGGATTACCATGAGATGTCGCTTATTCTGAGCGAACAGAATGGGGAAAAGCTCTCGAGAGTATTTGTCGAGTTGGAAGAGTTGACAAGGGAACCATATCTCAAGCTTAAGGAAGAGATCGACCGGGAACTCTCCGCCAGATACGGGATCACAACGGAAGAGATGCGTCCCTGGCATTATCATGACCCGTTCTTTCAGGAAGCGCCGGCTGTCGGAGAGATCGATCTCGACGCGTATTACAAGGGAAAGGATATTGCGGAGATAGCCGCAGGCTTCTACGCCGGGATCGGGATGCCGGTCGAGGATATACTTTCCCGAAGTGATCTCTACGAAAGAGAAGGGAAGAATCCACACGCCTTCTGCACAGACATCGACAGGCAGGGCGATATAAGAATACTGGCCAATATTATAGATAACGCCGGTTGGATGGATACGATGCTTCACGAACTGGGGCATGGCGTTTACGATAAATATATCGACAGAGAACTTCCTTTTTTGCTGAGGAGATATCCACATCTATGTACGACCGAGGCCTCTGCGATGTTCTTTGGCAGGTTGTCGCATGACTCTCTCTGGATGAAGGCCGCTCTGGGGCTGAGCGACGAGGAAGTCGAAAAGATAAGACCGGCTTTTCTCCGTTCGCAAAGGCTCAAGCAACTCGTCTTTGCCCGTTGGGTACAGGTGATGTTTAATTTCGAGAAGGAGCTGTATCGTGATCCGGACCAGGATCTCAACTCGGTCTGGTGGGACATGGTGGAGAAATACCAGTTTGTGAAGAGGCCCGAAGGCAGGGACGAACCTGATTATGCATCCAAGATCCATATTATCTCGTCGCCAGTCTACTATCACAATTATATGCTCGGCGAACTTATTGCCTCTCAGTTCTATCACCATATCTCAGACATTCTTCTTGAGAAGGAAGGTGAGATCCGGATCTACGGCAATAAGGCTGTCGGTGATTATTTTAAAAATACTGTCTACAGGCCCGGAGCACTATATCCATGGATGGAACATATAAGGGTCGTTACCGGCGAACAGCTTTCAGCAAGATACTTTGTTGAGCAGTTCGTAATGGAGCAGGATTGATCTGGCTTCTCCCGGCGGCTGTGTGTTCGATCACAATCGCCGCTATTCTGAAGATAAATGAAGGCGCAGGTGGCAGTCGGCTCGTCATGATGGGCAGCAACTATATAGTTGCGTCTTTGATCGCCCTTTTGATGCTGCGAGGTAATCCGGGCCCTTTCGATGGGATCACTCTCGGCCTGGGAGTCCTGACAGGCGCTGACTACGTGATCTCGTTTCTGGTGTTGATGGCTGGAATCGGCAAAGGTCCCCTGGCTTTACCTGTGACCGTGATGAGGCTATCGGTGGTTGTTCCGGTAATCGCCTCGATCTTCCTCTGGAACGAGACTCCCGGCCTCATGAGGTACGGAGGAATAGTTCTCGGTCTTGCCGCAATCGTCTTCTTCGGCCTGGGCGTAGCGGGCCATGGTAGAAAGAAACAGGCTACCAGAGGGTTCTGGCTGTTGCTCGCGGCCATTTTCATCTCGACCGGACTTGCAAGTATTCTGCTGAAGACTTTCCGGGAGGTCTCGCCCGACTCCCGGCGCCTTGCCTTTACCTGGCTCCTGTTTTCGTCAGCCGGGATACTCACATGGCTTATTATTCTGTCAAAGAGGATCCGTGTCGACTGGAAGACGTTCAGGCTTGGGATGTTCCTGGGGTTGCCGAACCTCTTTTCTACTGTATTTACTCTGAAAGCTCTGGAAAATATCCCCGCTTCGGTTGTGTTTCCATTTATAAATGTGACGGTCATATTCGGTGCTACCCTCCTTGGGCTGTTCGTATGGAAGGAGAAACTGGACCGGCTGTCAATAACCGGGCTTGTATTTGCGGCCGTTTCTCTGGTACTATTGGCCCGTTGAAAATGGGGGTATGTGGAAGATTAGATTCAGCAACCGGGACGATGGGCGTTTGAAATAGATCGATTAGATGACAAGCAATCTTTAATGACGGTGGTGGAAGCGTCCTGAAGTCCTTCCGCTGCTGACTGACGGAGGGGAAAATGCTTGGAGCGATTGTCGGAGACGTCATAGGTGCGCCCTATGAATGGAACAATGTAAAGTGGACAGATTTCGAATTGTTCACACCTCTTACCACTTTTACTGATGATACGATCCTTACTCTTGCCACCGCCAATTCTATCCTGAATGATGTGAGCTATGAATCTTCCTACAGGAAACTCGGGGAGATCCATCCAGGCCGTGGGTATGGAGGACGGTTCCAGCAGTGGCTGAACAATCCATATATGGGGCCGTATAATAGTTGGGGGAATGGATCGGCCATGCGGGTGAGTCCTGTCGGTTGGGCCTTCGATACGGAAACGAAGGTCATGACCGAGGCCCGGCGGTCAGCCGAGGTCACACACGACCATCCCGAGGGGGTGAAGGGGGCTCAGGCCACAGCGCTCGCTGTCTTCATGGCAAGGAGCGGAGCCTCCAAAAGCGATATATGTAAAGAGATGTCAACGACTTTCGGTTACGATATGGATAGAAGCCTGGACGAGATCCGCCCATGCTACGAATTCGACGAGTCATGTCAGGGCACTGTTCCCGAGGCGATGATCGCCTTTCTCGAATCAAAAGACTTCGAGGACGCTATCCGCAAGGCGGTCTCTCTCGGAGGTGACAGCGACACACTTACCTGCATAACCGGCTCTGTAGCACACGCGTTCTACGGGGAGATCCCAAAGGGAATCGCCGGGCAGGTGAAGGACCTGTTATCACGGGATCTCGTAGTGATCATGGAAAGGTTCTGCGAGAAATTCTGTAAATAAATCCTGATTGGAAGTTACCATTTTTTACGGATCTCGCATTATTATTGCTTGTAATAACTTGGCCACAGGTAATAATAAGGAAAAGGGAGCAACGATATGAAAACAGCAGAAAAAATAATCGGCCTGGCGGCAATGGTGGTAGCCCTGAGCCTTGTACTCTATTCATGCAGTTCGAGCGATCCGCTCTCGTCCGGAGAGCCCGATACTACAGGGAACGACACAATACCACCAAACCTGGCAGATACATCGATGATAGTGGATCATACCTGCTGCGATATCACCGCGATACCGAGACAGGCGATCCAGGACGCAATAGATAATCTCGTGATAGCCTACGGACATACCTCGCATGGCAGCCAGCTGGTAAGCGGCATGGACGTACTCGCGGCCTTTCTGGGTGACGATCTATATAATCACAGCCTGAATGGGTCCGTTAATACACTGGAGCTGAGAGATAAGGCGATGTCGTACGATCTCGGGTATCCCAG
>JAHOYU010000228.1 GCA_019038625.1 Candidatus Latescibacterota bacterium
CTTCGGATTGGCAGCGTGCCGGTGGAATGCTTCGACGAACAACAGCGCACTGTTCTGACCGCATTCCTTGGAGAAGACGGTCGCTGCCATGATCTTGCGACTCCAAACATCCAGGATCATGTAGAGATAAAAAAACTGGCCGGCAATAGTGGTCCTCAAATAGGTGATATCCCAAGACCACACCTGACAGGAGCCGGTGGCTACTTTTTCGCGGGGACGGCGGTGTGTTGCCGGACGACAGCGTTCCCGGTGAGTCAGTTGATTCTCCTCCCGCAGGGTCCGGTAGAAGGTCGATTCCGACGCAACGTAGCGGCCTTCATCGGCCAAACGAGGCACAATCTGCTTGGGCGACAGTTCTCGATACTTGGGTGAATTGGCAACGGCCAGGACTTCTTGCCGCTCAGCCGTTGTCAGCTTGTTCACTGGTGCGGTCAATGGCCCACGACGTTGATCCTCCCCACTCTCCTGACGGCGCCACCGTTGAATGGTGCGGGCAGCCAGCCCCAGGGTGTGAGCGGCCGGCTTCAGTCTAGCTCCTTGGGAAGCGGCTTCATCGATCAGTTCAAGAACCTGCTGTCGCTCTAGCTGTCCGTGTCTTCGTCCTCGTCCCCCCAGATGTCCTGGGCTTTTTTTTTGAGGACCAGCAAAGCGGCGGTTTCCGCCAACGCCTTCTCCTTGCGTCGGAGTTCCTTCTCCAGCGCAAGGATCCGTTTGGTCTCGGCACGCTTCACCGTCTTCGGTTCCAGGCCAACGAGCATCTGATCCCGCCACTGCTGAAGCTGGGCCTCATGCAAACCCCGACTGCGTAAAAAAGCACCCAACTCTTCTTCAGAAAGTGTTGCGGCTTCCAATACGGCAGTCAGTTTCTCTTCAGCACTCCAGTCTTGGGGTCGTTTCATATTGGACAGCCTTTGCATAGATTCAGTAAATGAGGGTGGCTCGGAGTTAACAGCCATCTCCAGCGTATCAGCTTCACTCACCCATCGGTAGAGGGAACTGCGTGAAACACCTATCTCGTTAGCTAAAGATACCGGACTTGAGAGCCGGTCCCGGAAATTTGAACAGCAGTATAAGTGGATAAGCCTCTCCAAATCAGGCATATTAATGCCATGAAAGAAAGGAGCTTATCATGAGCAGACGACCCCGCCGGAATCATTCACCGGCCTTTAAATCCAAAGTGGCTTTGGCCGCCATTAAAGGGGAGCAGACGATCACTGAGCTGTCTCAGAAATTTGATGTTCACCCCAACCAGATAACACAATGGAAGAGCCAGTTGCTGGAGCAGGCTTCAACGGTTTTTGAACAAGGGGGAACATCCAAAGAACCCTCGGTTGACGTTAAGACCCTGCACGCCAAAATTGGCAAGTTGACCCTGGAAAACGATTTTTTAGAAAGCGCGCTCACCAAAGCGGGATTGCTGAGCGCAAAGCGATGATTGACCGTAATCACCCGTTACCGATCAGCCAACAGGCCAAAGTTGTCGGGATCAGTCGCGGCAGTGTCTACTATCTGCCCCAACCCGTTTCCGAGCATGACCAGGAGTTGATGCGGCGGATTGATCGCCTGCATCTCGAGTTTCCCTTTGCCGGCTCCCGTATGCTTCGGGATCTCTTGAGGCAAGAAGGGTATCGTGTTGGTCGTAAGCACGTGGCGACTTTGATGAAACGTATGGGTATCGAGGCCTTATACCGTAAACCTCGTACCACAAAGCCCGCAGCGGGCCACCAGGTTTATCCCTATCTGCTGAGGAATCTGCCTATCAATCGTCCCAACCAGGTCTGGGCCATGGATATCACTTACATCCCCATGGCCAGAGGTTTTGTCTACCTGGTTGCCGTTGTTGATTGGTACACACGCCGAACCTTGTCGTGGAAAGTATCGATCTCAATGGATGTTCAGTTCTGCCTGGAAGCTGTTGAAGAAGCCCTCTTGCACTATGGTGTCCCGGAGATCATGAATACGGATCAGGGCAGTCAATTTACCTCGCAGGCATTCATTGGCCTGTTGAAAGACCATGCTATTCAGATCAGCATGGATGGCAAAGGCTCCTGGCGGGACAATGTTTTTGTTGAGCGTTTATGGCGATCCGTCAAGTACGAAGATATATATCTCAGAGCCTATGAATCGGTTTCAGCCGTGAGGTCCGGACTTGACCGGTACTTCCATTTTTATAACAGCCGACGCCCGCATTCCAGTCTTGACGGTAAGACGCCGGACCAGGTTTACTTTAAGACAAAGGTGGCTTAACCAAAGAGGTGCTTCATCCACTTATAAATTGGAATTGGGTGTTCAAGGACAGGGAGCCACCTCTGTTGGATTAAAGAAGAAATTTTTGCTAATGGTACAGAACACCTAATTTGCAAATGGTATGGAGACACATTTTGCACTAAGGCAGAGGTGGTGAATTCAAATTGCAAGTGCACCACGTGCTACAGGCCAAAATACTTCATGGGGCGTCAGGTATCCGAGGCATTTTCGTGGGCGGC
>JAHOYU010000229.1 GCA_019038625.1 Candidatus Latescibacterota bacterium
CGGCTATTGAGGCCGCACGGGACATCCGCTTCGTGCCTGGAGAAATAAAGGGCGTACCCACTTCAATGTGGATACGCCTAACAATCGGATTCCAGCCGAAGTAAAAACCTACTCTTTGTAGAGTGTCTTCACGTAACTCCAGCTTCTATTTTCATTGGCAATGGAACAATTCACCAGGTCCATCACACAATGTCCTTCGACATAATCGTCTGCCCAGTTCGCCGGATCCGCGTTCTGACATGACCCGTTATATGCTCCGCTACCACAATACGCGGCGAAATTGCCGGTACCGTACTTCATGACCATAAGTGTGCCTTCGTAGGTGCCGAACATCCGTTCTTCTATATCGAGTATGCCATCGAAATCCCAGTCCCCGAAAGTGAATGAGATCACGAGTGTCCCTTCCATTATGCCATTTACGGGATGTGTGATCTCCCAGTTCGGCTTGCTGGCAAGTGACTCCCCGTCAAATTCAGCTGTCCAGGATCCAGTCATTGGATTGTATTCAAAGAAATTGTCATAGAGGTACTGCCACCTGGCTGCCGGATCACCCGTCCCGGGCCAGCCGGTATCATCGATCTCAACCCACCAGGTCCCTCCGACCACAAGAGGGTCACCTGCGATGATATCCCCGAAATACATAGGAGGCGATGCCATGATCATGTTCCCAAAACCTTCGAAATCAAATTCGAGAAAAAGTGTATCGGGCATCTCAGCAAAAAGCTCGATCGGTATCAGGACGATCATGACTAGGAACAGGACCGATAAAGTGCGTCTTCTCATTTAAGCTCACTTCCTTTCATTGCAGGAAATTCAGTCCTTGTGAATCGCCTTGATCGAACCCCAGCTGGAAGCTTCGTTTGCTGTCACGCAGCTGGTATCGCGGAGATATAGTCTTCCGGATGCCGATATCGGTGAGGGAACATAAAGCTCCTCTTCCATCGTCGAATCATCGATAAGATCGAGAGTCCCTGCACAGTTGCCCTGACCGCAGAAACTCGTAAAGCATCCCTTGCTGAAATTTATGTAACATACAAATCCGATGGAAAACTGCTTGGCAAGATAATCGCTGTCTTCCATGATCCCGTTACCGTTGTAATCGCGGATAACAACTCTGAAGCTCGAACAGAGGCCCCCGAGAGTATCGCCGGCATCGGTGTAGAAACGCCATTCAGGCGCATCGTCTCCCAGCATCACCTGAGGCCATTGTCCGTCCCATCCTTCGGCTCCCGGCGTGGCATCATATGTGAAATAATTCGAGAAGATATAATCCCATCTCTCATTGTTCGGCGTTCCCGGGTTATCGACAGGCCAGCTGCTGTCGTCCATTGAGATCCAGTAAACACCCGTAGACAATGTCCCTCCGGTAATATTCCCGCTCCAGTAAGGGGGTGAATCCATAAAAGAACCTCCCCCGTCGAGCGCAAACGTCTCCGTCCTAAACTCGATGGCAGAGATGCCTGAAGCGGAAAAAACGAGGAAGGAGAATGCCATAACGACTAACATTACCCTTTTGATCACTGCTTCCCTCCTTTATGAGAACTCTCTCTTTGCTTCTGTAAAATATTTTTTACCAACCCTGAAGCATTCTACCACAAACCCGAAAATAATTAAAGAAGAATCTATGAATATATCTACCTAATAATCTTTATTGCTGGTCACCAGACTTCTCTCTCCCTGTAAACGTCGAATATTCTCAGGGAATAGTCGGAAAATTCACCTATCACTTCGGGGTAACCATCGTTATTCATGTCAAATACCATTATTCTGTCTCCGAAGCTCTCGGCCCACTCGAGTTCAATATTGCGGAATTTGCTATCTATGACCACGCCTGTGTTCAGGACGATCTCGAGTTGGTCATCGGCGTCCATATTTGCCACCACGATCTCGGACGCCTCGAATTTTCTTTCGCTTTTCCATTGTATGCTCTTGTCGAGTGCATCGATGATATACAGCGTCCCGTTTGCTATCATCACGAATTCCTGCTGTGGGTCACCGTCTATATTGGCCAGCTCCACGGCCTCGATACTGGTGTAATCATCCTCGATATTCTCCCAGAGGTTTACATATCCTTCCATTGAATATATCAGCAACCTCCCGGCTACCGTCACGATGACAATGTCGGGACTGCCGTCAGGTTCGACGTCCGTTATGAAGAATCTTCTCACCCTGGCTCCCAGATTCGTCAGTTCCCATTCCCTCTTCCAACCGCTCCCCGTCCATCTATTCAGGAATATTTTCCCGTTGACGTCAGCATATATCACTCCCCAGCCACTACCATTATCCAGCGGGATTATTTTGGCGAAGGGGAAACGGCCGAATGCATCCAACATCTCGTACGGATCCAGTTCAACGGCCCAGGCCCCTGACATCTCACCACTGAACAACACTGCCATCACGAAAACCGCTCCCAGAATCAAAAGTTTCTTCATCAGTCGACTCCCTTCCTGACTACCTTTCTTACTCCCCTGGAAGACCCGCCACGACGGGGGTCGGATACACCGTACATTTCTTTTTCCTGAATCATGATCACCTGGGCATCGCCTATCGGGGCCCTCTCTTTTATGATATGCCCCCTGCTCTTCAGACCTTCAATAACGGATCGATCGACCATTCCTTTTTCGTAATAGACCTTATCCGGCATCCATTGATGGTGGATCCTCCCGTCAGACACTGCTTCCTGAGGGCTCATGCAGAGATCGATTATATTTACGATTATCCGGGTGACGGTCGTTATGATTGTGGAACCGCCCGGCGAACCAAGAACCAGAAGGGGTTTTTCGTCCCGGAGGACTATCGTCGGTGTCATCGAACTGAGCATCCTCTTGCCTGGCTCGATTGAGTTGGCCTTTCCTCCCACCAGGCCATAGATATTCGGCACACCCGGTTTTGACGAGAAATCATCCATCTCATTGTTCATAAGGAAACCTGCGCCTTCCACAACTACTTTCGAGCCATAAGCGCTGTTGAGTGTCGTTGTAACAGCAACAACATTTCCTTCTCCATCAGCGATTGAATAATGTGTGGTCTCCTCGCTCTCGTGTGAGCCTGGGAGAGCCTTTCCAAGACTCGAAGATGGCGTCGCACTCTCCCCGATCGAATTCCTGAGCCGATCCGCATATTCTCTTGAAAGAAGCCTCCCGAGAGGCATATCGATAAAGTCAGGATCTCCCAGAAACTGAGCACGATCCCTGTACGCGCGTCTCTCCGCCTCTATCAGGAGGTGTTCGACATCTGCTTTCACCCGATCATTTTCCTGCATGTCGAACCCTTCAAGTATATTCAGAATCTCCAACAACACGATCCCGCCCGAACTTGGTGGAGGAGCTGATATCACAATATGCCCACGATAGCTCCCGATTACAGGCTCCCTGAAAACAGCCCTGTATTCGTTAAGATCATCCATCTTGATGAGTCCGCCACCCCTCTCCATCTCACGGACGATCAACCTGGCCACCCATCCCTGATAAAAAGCTTCAGGCCCATCTTGAGCTATTAATTTAAGTACACGTGCCAACTCCGGCTGGACCAGAGTGTCCTCCGGCACCATAGGCCTGCCGCTTTCCCTGTAAAACTTCTTAACTCCAGGATATTCGCTATCGTATTTCATTAATTTTCGAAGCGAACGTGCCAGATGATAATCGATCGTGAATCCTTTTTCCGCCAGTCTGATGGAAGGTTCGATCAGTTCTTCCCATTCGAGGGTCCCATACTTCTCCCATGCCATATACAGCCCAGCAACCGTGCCGGGCACACCGCAGGCTCTGTGACCGGTCGTGCTCATCCCTTTTATCACATCTCCGGCCCTGTCGAGATACATATTCTCAGAAGCGGCCATAGGAGCCTTTTCCCTGAAATCGATAAAAAATACTGTTCCTGAATCCATTCTGGCGAGCAGAAAACCACCCCCGCCAATATTCCCCGCAGAAGGGAATGTGACCGCGAGGGCAAATCCGGTAGCAACAGCGGCATCGATCGCGTTGCCACCCTTTTCAAGAATAGCCACTCCGACTGATGTCGCTTCGGAACATGCTGTAGAGACCATTCCGGCTGACGATCTTTCGGAAACCGGATCACTTGCAACAAGAGGTATGGATGAAAAGAATATCGAAATAACCAGCGTTATTGCGATCCTGGAAAAATATGATCGAATGTGGATGTTCATCGGCTCCCCCCGCAACATCAGTCACCTCCAGGAATATCCCGCAGGCGTGCCGATGATACCAGTATCGTCATTCTATGTAAACGTATATTCAGTTTTGCGGCCTGATATCAATTCTTGAAAAGGTACTGGATGACGTCACCGTCTTTTATAGTATAATCGTGGCCCTCTGTACGGAGGTGACCATGATGCTGAACTTCCGATTCCGACCCGTGATTGTCGAGATCAACATAACTCATTACCTTTGCCCTGATGAATCCGTCTTTCATATCGCTGTGGATCATCCCTGCAGCGTCAGGAGCCTTCGTTCCCTCGAGTATCGACCATGCCTGCAGTTTCCCATTGGCAGCCGTGTAGTACCTTACGAGGCCCAGGAGAGAATGGCATCTTTCGATAAAACTATTTCTAGCTTCGTCCTCTATCCCCAGTTCCCGCATATACTCTTCCCTCTCGCTCTCGGGAAGTTCCGTCAGTTCCTCCTCCACCCTCGCGGATATGACCACCGGTTCATGGCCATGATGGTCCCGGACCTTTGATACCTGTCCTTCCAGGCAGTCAGCCTCTTCGGACTCACCCGAGTTCAGGACCAGTATCATCGGCTTCTGCGTAAGAAGCCCCAGTTCGCTCATGGTCTCCAACTGATGCTCGTTCATACCAGCCTGGTCCACACGTTCTTCTTCCGAGAGAGAACCTCTTATCATTTCCAGAAATTCGAGCTCCTTCCTCTCACCCTTTTTTACAGCTTTTGCCCGCTCTCTCTCCTTCGAGATCCATTTGCTGACCCTGTCCAGATCAGACAGGAACAGTTCTGTCTCAACGGTCTGAAAATCCCTGACCGGATCGACCCCCTCAAAGACATGGCTGATATCGGAATCATCGAAACAACGCAGGACATGGACCAGAACGTCGGCCTCCCTGATATGATGAAGAAACTTGTTCCCCAACCCCTCCCCCCTGCTCGCGCCCTCTACCAGGCCGGCAATATCGACATATGTGATGTGACTTGGAATGACCTTGTCCGGACACAGGATCTCCGCCAGCCGACCGAGCCTTTCGTCTGGTACGGCAACGACCCCCTTGTTGCATTCTATGGTGCAGAAGGGATAGTTGGAAGCCTCGGCACCGGCGCTCGCGAGGGCGTTCAGAAGTGTGGATTTTCCAACATTCGGAAGACCGATTATACCGATTGTGAGCGCCATGTCGCCCCTTTCTTCATCCGGAGAAGTCTTTTTCTGCCATACTGCGGTGGATGCCTTTCAGAAACAATGATAGCCCAGGTGATGCACTCTGTAAAATGAAAAATCCCCGGCCAAGGGGCCGGGGATCTTCATTTGTACTATTATTCCAGATCGTCTACTTCATGAACAACGGGGCGAAAACAAGAGCCACTACCGCCATTAGCTTGATCAGGATATTCATGCTCGGCCCGGAAGTATCCTTGAACGGATCTCCGACAGTATCCCCGACCACAGAAGCAGAATGCGCGTCGGTTCCCTTTCCACCAAGGTTTCCCTCTTCGATCCATTTTTTCGCGTTATCCCAGGTACCACCCGCATTCGACATGAAAATGCCCAACAGCACACCTGTCACCGTGGCCCCCGCAAGGAAACCTCCAAGCGATTCGGGTCCCAGCAGGAATCCCACAGCAAGCGGAGCGATTATCGCTATGATACCCGGCAGGATCATCTCCTTCAGGGCAGCCTTTGTCACGATATCCACGCACGACTTGGTATCGGGCTCAGCCTCACCTTCCATCAGGCCGACGATCTCTCTGAACTGTCTTCTTATCTCGATCACCATCTTGTTCGCCGCCCGGCCCACACCCTTCATCGTCATGGCGGCCATCATGAACGGCATCATCCCGCCTAGGAAGAGTCCTATGACTGTCCTCGTTGACGCGAGGTTGATCGAATCCAGCCCCACAGTCTTCTGATAGGCGCTGAACAAGGCAAGCGCGGTTAGTGCTGCCGAACCTATGGCAAAACCCTTGCCCACCGCAGCGGTCGTATTCCCTATGGAATCAAGCTTGTCAGTTATCTTCCTGATCTCCGGTCCGGCTTTCGACATCTCGGCGATACCCCCGGCATTGTCGGCGATCGGACCGTAAGAATCTGTCGACATCACTATCCCGATTATAGAGAGCATTCCGACAGCAGATATCGCTATCCCGTAAAGTCCGCCACCAAAGGTATAGGCAACAAACATCGCGGCCGCGAGAGTGAAGATCGGCATGATCGTGCTTTCAAAACCGACAGCCAGTCCTGTGATAATAACAGTAGCCGGGCCGGTCTCGCTGGACCGGGCCACTGTCTTTACAGGCGGGCCCGAAGTAAAGAACTCGCTCTCCGCTCCGATAAGAATACCCGCCACTATTCCTGCCAGGATGGCCCAGAATGGCTCTGTTGTACCTAACACCATCTTTATCAAGAACCACGAGGCAGCTATAAACAGGATTCCGCTGAAATATTCGCTGTACCGCAGAGCTTCCTGGGGACCGGCCTTCTTCAACAGGCCGATCGACCAGATCCCGATCACCGAAGCAATGAGGCCCACGGCGATCAGAAGTATCGGAAGCGCCATATATCTGATATTCTCAACGCCTGTCATTGATGCTCCGAGAGCTATAGCAGCGATAACGCTTCCCACGTAACTTTCAAAAAGATCCGCACCCATTCCGGCAGTATCCCCGACATTGTCTCCGACGTTGTCGGCGATCACTCCTGGATTCCTCGGGTCGTCTTCGGGGATTCCCGCCTCTATTTTGCCGACAAGGTCGGCCCCGACATCCGCGCTTTTCGTAAATACGCCTCCACCCACACGCGCGAACAGGGCGATCGAACTTGCTCCCATCGCGAACCCGTTGATTATTTTTGGATCCCTTGTAAAGAAAAAGTAGAAGCCTATCCCGACAACACCCAGGGCCGCTACCGATATACCCATCACAGACCCGCCACCGAAAGCGATCATCAGCGCTCTGTTCATACCGCCGTCCTTGGCTCCCTGGCAGGCTCTCACGCTGCTACGGGTCGCCGCTTCCATCCCAAGCAGTCCGGCTCCCATCGAGCATATCGCTCCGATCAGGAATGCGATGGCCGTCCAGGTACTGAGCGCGAAATTCAGTACGACGAATATTATCGCGATAAAAATCGCGATAATGCTGTATTCTCTTTTAAGAAAAACGAAGGCCCCGAGATGGATCTCGTCCGCGATCTTTTTCATCACATCCGTACCCTCAGGATATTTTTTTACATTAAAATAAGTGATAACAGCTATCACCATTCCTGCCACGCCGATCCACGGCGCTACATTCAACAGCTTGGCCAGAAACTCAGCACTCATCATGTCCTCCAGTTCTCCATGTCGCCTGATCTTACAGCAGTCTGCTAAACATGTTTTCGGTTCGCAACCTCTTATATTTAGGCAAAGTTGTCAAGAAGATTCACATTGTCTGTGAATACCAGCTAAAAAGAACCAGCCCTTTTTGTGAGCTGGCTCTATCTTCTTTTTGTTGACCCGTCCTTCAGGAAATGACTCCCAATTTCTTTCCGACCTTTATGAAAGCTCCCACCGCTTTTTCCAGATGTTCCCTGTTATGGGCAGCTGATATCTGCACTCTGATCCTCGCCTTTCCCTTTGGAACAACAGGATAGAAGAAACCGATGACATATATTCCTTCATCGAGAAGCATATTAGCCATATCCTGTGAAAGTTTCGCGTCTCCCAGCATGACTGGGACTATCGGGTGAGTACCAGGGACTATATCGAATCCGGCCGCGTTCATTTCCTCTCTGAAATATTTAGTATTTTCTGCAAGGACCCCAAGCATCGCGCTGGGCTTCATCAGCATATCAAAAGTCCTGATAGCTGCGGCGACGAGGGCCGGGGGTAGTGAATTGGAAAAAAGGTAAGGGCGCGATCTCTGCCTGAGCAGATCGACGATCTCCTTCCTTCCTGTAGTGAATCCGCCTGAAGCCCCACCCATCGCCTTGCCAAGAGTCGAAGTTATTATATCTACTCGTCCAAGCGCGCCACAGTGTTCCACACTTCCCCGTCCGGTAGGCCCGAAGAAACCTGTCGCGTGAGAATCGTCTACCATGACCAGCGCTCCGTATTCTTCGGCTATATCGCATATCCTGTCAATCTGAGCAATGATCCCATCCATGGAGAATACTCCATCTGTGGCTATCATGATCCTTCCGACACCATCAGCTTTCGCAGCTTCCAGCTGGACCTTGAGGTCTTCCATATCATTATTCTTGTAGCGATACCTCTTGGCCTTACATAACCTCACGCCGTCAATGATCGAGGCATGGTTCAGTTCGTCGCTTATGATCGCGTCGTCCGCGGAGAGAATCACTTCGAAGAGGCCCCCGTTAGCGTCGAAGCACGATGTATAGAGGATCGCGTCCTCAGTCTTGAAGAACTGGGATATCTTCCCCTCGAGTGTCTTGTGTATGTCCTGTGTGCCGCATATGAACCTGACTGACGACAGTCCGAATCCATGGCTGTCCATTGCTGACTTGGCCGCTTTGATAAGGCCCGCATTATTCGCCAGGCCCAGATAGTTATTCGCGCAGAAGTTCAGGACATTCTCGCCTGTGGAGACTGTAATAGCCGCCTTCTGGTCCGAGGTGATGATCCTTTCGTTCTTGAACAACCCAGCCTGTCTGATCTCTTCGAGAGTAGCTTTGAGCTCTTCTTTTAAATTGTACATTCCCCGCTCCTCTTTCCTTTCTTTCCGGCAGGATCGCCCGCCGTTGCAACCGGACTATATCCTCAATTCACCCTTTTCCGCCCTCGATCCGAGGAC
Organism: Candidatus Latescibacterota bacterium; assembly: GCA_019038625.1. Lineage (NCBI taxonomy): Bacteria > Pseudomonadati > Candidatus Latescibacterota > Candidatus Latescibacterota bacterium. Next base: position 8,973 of record JAHOYU010000229.1, read on the forward strand.
CTCCAGCATATCCCTGGTCATCTCTTCTATCCCATATTCCGGCAACCATCCCCATTCGGCTCTTGCCGCCGAATCGTCCATATTGTTCGGCCATGAATCTGCTATCGCCTGACGGACAGGATCGTTCTCGTATGTGATCTCGAATCCTGGAATATATTTTCTTATCTCGGCAGCGATCATTTCGGGAGTGAAATGCATGGCTGTGACGTTGAAAGCATTCCTGTGCGTAAGGGCCCCGGAATCGATTTCCATCAAATCGATCGCAGCCTTTATCGCATCAGGCATATACATCATATCCAGAGAAGTATCAGGATTCAGATAGCAGGTATACCTGCCGTCAAGGATAGCCCTGTAGAATATCTCCACCGAGTAATCTGTCGTGCCGCCGCCCGGAAGAGTGACGTTCGAAATGATACCGGGGTACCTTACACCCCTCGTATCGACACCGAACCGGAGATTGTAGTAATCACATAGAAGTTCACCTGACACCTTCGTTACCCCATACATGGAGTGGGGACGCATTATAGTGTCCTGAGGAGTGTCATCGAGAGGAGTATCCGGACCGAAAGCTCCTATCGAACTCGGGACAAAGAGACTGCATCCGTTTTCCCGCGAGACTTCCAGTGCGTTGAACAGCCCCTCCATATTTATCTGCCATGCTTTCTGCGGACTCGATTCGGCCACGGCCGAAAGAAGAGCCGCCAGATGATAGATGACGTCGATATCGTTCTCCCTGACAATGCGGTTGAAATCCTCTATCGACAATACGTCGAGCTTCTCGAACCTCTCCGCGCAGTCCAGACATCCATTCCCGTCATCCCTGATATCGGTGGCGACGATATTATCCCCACCATACCTTTCACATAGAGCGCCGGCCAACTCCGAACCGATCTGTCCGAGCGATCCTGTGATCAGTACTTTTCTCTTCTCGATATTTCCCATCTACGCCCCTGCCTTGTTGTCTGTTCCAAATGGTACATCATAATACATCAAATTATTGTACAGCCACACCGAGGTCAAGCCTTCCTGTTCCTGCATGCCGGACGGCTGAAAATGATTTTCGTTTATTACTGCCTGCCAGGCTACCCTACTCGAGATCTTTCAGTGCCTCCTCTGTAGCGTGAAGCAGAGCATCAGGACCGACCGGAGTCCCATCTGCGTTGATCATCCACAGGTCAGGCGCAATGTTTCCAGCCAGCGACATCCTCTCGAATTCACTGCCTATGTTTCCTGCCTTTTTCATCTGTTCCTTTACCTGGAAGGCGATCATATGTCCGATCGCGTAATCCGGGATATAGAGGAACGAGTGGATGATATGAGAATAGATCCCGAGAATATAGATATCCTTAACGCCGAACACCGGAGCGAAATACTGGTTCCAGACATCCTTTGAGATATCCAGCACCGCATCCCTGAGTTCCCCGGCTGTAGCTTCCGGATTATCGTACATCCATCTCCAGATACGCATGTCTACAAGAGAGACGCCACCGATCTCGTATGTGTTCCAGAAATCGTTCAGGACATGCATCGCTTCTGACTTGGGGTCGTGTCCAGGCTCGAGGCCAAGGAGCATCAGGTCATTCTCCTGAAAGACGTACGCAAAAGCCTCGGTGAACGCAGTGTTTGGGACACCGTTGAGAAGGGTGTGGTCGATATAGTTCATTGTTATCGTCTGTTCGACATTATGCCCCAGCTCATGGGTAGCGATGTTGAATCCCTTATAGTCCATCCCATTCTTCCCTATCCTGGTCCGAAGTCTCGCGGGCTGGTTCCGCATCTCTCCACCGGATGCATGGCCACTGCCGCGCGCTGCTTCGACAAGTATGTTCTCCGAGATATCGTCTATCTTGCTTTTATCGAAACCGAGGAGACCGAGGAACTTGGGTATATCCTTTTTAAAGTCTTCCGGATTCGGATACTTCTCCCGGACTATCCTGTCCAGTTCGGCTTCGTTGTATTTTCCGGTGGAACGGAATCCGTTGTACCAGATGTCGAATGGTTCCAGATCCCTGCCGAGCCTCTTCTCTATGATCGCCCCGACTTTTTTGACCAGAGGTGAAGAACAAACCTTTACCAGCATCTTCTCCACGTCCTCTTCACGTATCTCCCTTCCTTCATCGAAACGCCTCGATATTAACGTCGGAGCGGAAGGAGAATACTCGTCGAGGAGCCTTGAAGCCCTGAAACAACCGAGCAGGATCTCGTACCTCGTATCGGGTTCCCTGTCCGCAGTCACCTTCATCCCTGTGATCGCCTCTTCACCGGAATCATTGACAGCAGCAGTCTCCACCCTGTTCGTAAACGGATTCCAGTCTACATGTGGATTATTGACTACTATCTCAGGGATGGTCTGGTCGACTATCATCTCCATTACACGGAAGATCATCTTCTGCTTCTCGAATCCGATCTCATCATCGGCATAGTTGGCCTTCAGTTCGTCCCTGAGGTTCCAGTGGGAAAGAAGCCTCAGGCCCTTGGGGAACAATCTCTCTCCCCTGTCGTTCAGAAGATGGTGCATCCAGATATTATAATCGGCGATATACTCGTCCGACGCTGCACCAGCCTCCGACAATGCCTGATTGACATGGGCCGGTACTCTCCGCGAAAAACTCTGCGCGAGCCTCGCCATCGCCCACTCCTCCCGGGTCCACTTCTTCCCCTCGGTAAGTCGTTCCTCGAGAGTAGTGACGGGGAAATTTAGCAGGGCGACAAAAGCCAGTTTGTTGGCGAATAAATCGTCCGCAATATGCGCGCCGGGGTCGTATCCGGCAAAGACCCTGTCCATCGGCAGTATCGGCCCGAGGTCGAGGTCCGCCTGCCTGCGCATCTCAATAGACATCCCGTGGATCGATCCATTTATTTTCTCCAGTATCGATTCGAACCTGGAAAACATCCCCGCGAGTGTCTCATCGTCCATGGCAAAGTTATCGAGCACGAAAGTTTCGAACACTTCAGGCCCACCATCCTCATCCCGCCAGAAGTCAGCTACCTGCGACATTCCACGGACAAGTCTTTCACTCTGGGTGTCCCCATGACTCGAAGTCACTTCCTTTTCGATTTTTTCAATAGATCCCTTTATCCATGATGGCCTGGCCTCCGCGGCCATCGTCATTGCCATCATCGATAATACGATTATCAAGGACGTATTGAAAATGAACGGGACATTGACGAAACTTCTCATACTGCTCTCCTTGTTTAAACGACGGTTTCGGAGCGGCGATTCTATCATCAGAGGCTCCAAATCTCAAGCAGATTGTCCTTCTCCGGATCTATTCCACTCCGGACACGGAAAATCACGTCAGAATTCAATCCGAGCCCTGAAACGCAGGTGGATGTTTTTTGTGGAAGTCCGTCGACTCCTGATACTTGCCTGCCACCGCGAGAAGTAGCCCTTCTTCAAACAACCGACCGTTGAATGTGATGCTTACTGGCTTGCCTTCATCTGAAAAACCGTTCGGAAGAACGACGCAGGGATGCCCGGTCAGATTTGTCAAAAGTAGATTTTTACCGACAAACGATGGGGAGACCCATACGTCGACTGGAAACTTATCCATCTCCTGCATCAGCATATACCTGATCCTGTTCGCCTTGATATATTCAACAGCCGGGATGAACCTCGCGGCACGAAATACATTCGGCCAGGCGTTCCTGATCTGCCTGACCATCTGATCGTCTCTATTCGATCTGGTCAATTCATCGAAGGCTGCAGCGGCCTCCGCGTTCAATACGAAAGCCATTGAATACACCGGATAGTCAGGAAGCTCCACAGGCACAAGTTCGAATCCAAGCTCCCTCAGTACATCGAGAGTCCTGGCATCGGTCTCCTTCCAGTCATATTCTTCATCAAAAGCCGATTTGATATATCCGATGCGAATCGAGGCAGGATCGATATCCTGATCATAGACAAACTGAACATCTCTGACAGTTCTGTCGATACCATCGCTCCCCCTGATCGCGTCAAAGACTATCGCGCAGTCGTCGACTTCCCTGCATATGGGGCCTATCTTGTCCATGGACCAGCTCAGAGCCATTGCTCCCGCCCTGCTGACCAGCCCGAAAGTAGGTCTCAAACCTGTGGTTCCGCATCTTGTCGAAGGCGATACGATCGAACCCCAGGTCTCGGTCCCTATCGCAAAGGGGACAAGTCCGGCGGCCGTGGCCGATGCCGAACCTGCCGACGAACCGGACGAACCCTCTGTGGGATCCCACGGATTCCTTGTCATCCCTCCATAC
>JAHOYU010000230.1 GCA_019038625.1 Candidatus Latescibacterota bacterium
CTGGTCGTGTATGACAAACCGAGTTTCAGCACCTGCTATATCCTTAAAGGTCTCGTGAACGCATATCTCACTTATCGTGAACACTCCGGTACGGACCGCGAACAGGCTCAGCTCCTCGGTATGATCGATGAGATCGTGGCCTCCTATAAACGTAACCAGGAGGTGACGGGGAGATTCTACATATTAAGCTCCTTGATGGAACGCTACCCGGTCCAGCAGCAACTCAAGGCCGATATCGCCCTCATGCTGGCCCACCGGATCACTGGTGACCCGTCCATTCCTGCCGCCGTGAAGAGGAATATCGATTGGGTGATGACCGATCGCCGGGACCGCTCCGGGAAATGCATGAGCGGTATTGTCTGGGCGAGCGACGATACGACATCCTTTTTCGAATGTCACCAGATGTGGTTTATGACCGTGACAGCATACCTTGAGGAAGCGACTGGATTCGATTACTCGATGTGTCGGGCGGAGGCCTTTACGTTTCTGACCGACGATAATTATGCCGGCATCGATCTATACGACCACAACGCGACACAGTATGGAGCATTCTTTGCCTACCGGATGATCTCGAGTGACGGGACGATCCAGAATGAGACGGAGAATTGTTTCAAGGGCGCATACGAAATCGGCGCGTCACTCTGGGCGATGGCCCTCAATTACGATCTCTCCGTTGAGGGGTATACGCGGCTTATCACACAACCCCCTGCCGGCGAATCGGATGGATGGGACAAGGCGATCTTTACGGAGCATGATTTCGGGCCGGGCAACATGGTCTTCCAGTGGGACGTTCAATTCATGGACGTCTCATCCGATGGCGCTTTCACCGGTTTGTTCAATGATCAGAATGGTGACTGGCGGGTCATGTTCTCGACAGGGTCGGGCCTTCAGTACCGAAACACCCTCGATCAGGAGCGCGGACTCTTCGATAGTTCCCGGTTGCAATCGGGCATGACCTATACGGTCCGTGTTACAAAGAGTAATATGAACTGTGTCATCTTTGCTGTTCTTGAGAACGGTATTGAGGTCATGCGGGAACAAATGGATGATATTATGCCCTTCGATGCCTGTTATTTCGGGGTTCTTCAGTGCAACGCCGAGGGGGCAGAGGCCGGGAACATCCTTGTGGACAATATCATGTTCCAACAGTCGGCTGATCCTCCCTGCGTGAACCTGCTCTCCCAGAATGTCCCCAATCCATTCAACGCGCATACGACCATCTCGTTCGACATTGGCATGGCGGGACAGGTCACTCTGGATATATACGACCCTGTGGGGAGATTCATCACCAGGCTGGTTGATGCGACGCTCGCCCGCAACAACTACACCGCCAACTGGGATGGCACGAATTGGCGAGGCCGAGCGGTCTCCAGCGGCGTCTATTTTTATGTCCTGAAGGGTGAGAAACATAGCGAAAAGAAAAAGATGATCTTGCTCCGCTAATTGAGTCTTTTATTTATTCCGCACCAATTTACTGATAGAATACCAGGAACCATGATCAAGATACTGAAAATAACAATCAAGTGGATCGGGATCGCAATCGCGATAATGATCGTGATAATTCTTCTGTGCCTTGGCGTATTGACAAACCCGGGACTATTTATGCCAGAGGATAAACAATATAGAGCCATAACGGTTCACTCCGAGACTCCTGTCGGATCGGTGACAGATTCGATAATGGCCGGGATATTCACGCGTCTTGATGCTGTTCCTGTCTATGATCCTGATAGAAAAATGAACCTCATTCTCTGTTCGACACAGGACAAGTTCAGCTTTTTTTCGCGGTTTACGGTGCGGGATAAACGAATAATGGGTTTTTGTCTTTTTGGTAATGCTTACATAAATGAAGACTTCATTATGGAATTAGCCAGAAGAACGGGCGGGCGACCGAAATACAATACGCGCGAAGGAAGTGTGATACACGTTGCTACACACGAACTGATGCATCAATATCTGGGTGATGCATACGGCGAATTTGCCTCCCGATCCCTGCCCACCTGGAAGGTGGAAGGATATTGTGAGTACGGGGTCAATCATTTTGTCGCGCCCCGCGACGACGGCTACACTATTCAGGAGAGGATAGACATATATCTGGATGACTCCCAATGGAACCCCACGGCAAGGATCCACCGACCGCACTATATCTGGGGTCTCCTGGTAGAGTACCTTATTGATGTCAGGGGACTTGGCTTTGAGCAGGTGATGGCTGACAGCGTGACGAAGGACGCAGTTTTTCAGGAGATGATGGCCTGGCGAGGATTTATGGAAGACAACAATCAACCTGCAGTCGATTGATGGTTGTCTGGCATGCTACAAACAAACTACACGATTATAAATAATAATGGTGGTCCACTACGGTTTTCGGATTTATTCCTTCCATTAACAGATCAAACTACATCTTTTCTGTAAATCACATTTTCAAGAGACCTCTGGCGGGAAATCATCCTAACTATTATTTTAATAACAAGGGATGACTCCATAACAGAAAGGAGGGTAGATATGAAGCGACTGAGCATGGCGGTCATTTTCGTGATGGTTTTTTACTCTGTGCCGAGTGCTGCGTGGGCCCAGGAATCAGAGAAAGATGATCCTGAAATCGTCGCAACCGGGGCTGGCCGGGTCGAGGCCGATCCCGAGAGTGCCAGAGTTGTTATAAACATCAGAGGTTTTGGGGAAACCGTAGACGAAGCAGCTGAAGTCTGCGTCTCAAATTACACGTATCTGCTCGATACTCTTAAGGCTGCAGGCATCAGGGCCGAAAGGATCATTACCCGCCATTTTAATTCATACCCGGAACCTCACAGGAAAAAAAGAAATAAGATTATCGGCTACTGGATGGTTCATGATTCATTCATAGATACTAAGGATCTCGGCGAGGTCAGGAAGATAGTCGACCAGGTACTGCGTTCCGGAGTCGCATCAGCAAGTGTGACCTGGTCGCTTTCATCCAGAGCTGACAGCGTTCGGAGCGAAGCTTTGAAGGAGGCTACCCTGAACGCGGTAGTCGAGGCAGAATCGATGGCTTCAGCAGCAGGAGGTGTTCTTGGAGAGCTGATCGAGCTTACGACCATTTACCCCGAAAACCCAAAATTCCCCACCAGGAATGTAGTCGAAGCATTAGCACTTAAGGGTGGAATAGTAAAACGGTCCTCAATTACACCGCAGAAGATCAAGGTTCACGTATCAGTCCTCGGTCGCTGGAGGCTGATCGGTGGGTTTGAGAACTGAGGAATGGGAGGGTTCAGGATGAAGATCAGAAGGATAGTAAGTCTGGTGTCCCTGGTTATTTTTCTCGCCGTGTCCCCTGCGCTGGCCGAAGAGGACGCGAGGTCTATAGTAATAGTCACAGGAATGGGAAGCGGCAGTGTCGATCCAGACAGGATAGTGGTCTCCTTTACACTCGGGCTTGTAAAGAAAACAACGGATGAGGCTGCGGAGGTTGCTGTAGTATTATATGAACAGGTCCTGACCGCTCTTGATACTGTTGGATTTGGACATGAGAGAGTGATTACAACTAATTATAGTGTGAGGGCTCAGAAACATCCCAAGAAACGAGATAAATATATCGGATTCAGCGCGAATCACGCTCTTCAAGTGACAACTTCCGATCCTGACAGTCTTGACACCATCCTGGAACAGATACTGAGGATCGAGGGAACGAGGATCCGTGAAATCAGGTTCACTTCGACAAAACTCGACAGTATACGTCGTGTTGCTCTAGCCAAAGCTGTCAGAAATGCGCGCGCTGATGCTGCTGTCGTAGCCGATGCGGCTGGTGGTGTCCTGGGTGAACTGATAGAGATTACGACTCATTATCCCGACAACCCCACTAACAGGCGAAAAGGCGGTTCCGAGCGGATTTCTCTGCAATCCACAAGAGCTATCCCCACACCGATCACTCCGCCGAAAATATCGATCAACATATCGGTCCGCGGTAGGTGGAGGTTCGTCGAGAAGAAATCAGACAGCGAGACGGTCCGGTAGCTGTGCCTTCTGAAAATCCATACCCCGTCCATTTATTTGGTCGAGGCCCAAAGGGGTGAGGATTTACTTGCGGGCAAATAAAAGGAATTGTCCTATTTCTTCTCAAGGGCTGTTCGGACGATCCTGACGATCTCATCTACGAGAACACTACCTCGTGGCCCGTTTCTCTGCATGATCGAACCGGCGACCACAAGATCCATTTCAGGAAAATAGAAAGCAAAGCTGTTCCAGAACCCAGTGTGTCCCCACCCGGTCATCCCATCTACATCGATGTGCCATATCCCCGCGCGATATGTGCCCTGTTCGGCAGCGATCGACATCGAGAGCATCGTATTAAGGGTAGATTCGTGTGTGAATACCTCTCCCTCAAAGAGAGATTGTTCGAAAATCGCAAGATCGCGTGCGGTCGACATCAATCCGCCGCCACCGTAGAGATCGATCGATGGATCGACATCGTAAGAATCCAGGTCTCCGATATATTGATGAGCTATCCCTGTAACCGTTGGGGGAACTTCTTCGACAGATTCGAGCCAGGTCTTGTCGAGGCCGAGCTTTTCAAACCCGATCAGATCCCGCATCGCCTGCGCCATCGTCTTTCCCGTCACTTCTTCCAGGATCTTTCCGAGCAGGATATATCCGGTATCAGAATAGTGATGGATCTCACCCGGCTGGCCGTATGGTGCTCCCAGTTGTATGGCGAGTCTCAACTGCTCGAGCCTGGTCCATTTTCCACCGGGATCTTCCATGATCATTTCGGTATATTCATCTCCGGCATGTTCGTACATCCCGCTTGTATGGGTGAGCATATGGCGGATCTTCATCTTATCCGGTTCGTATCCGTCAGATATCAACAGGTCCAGGTAAACAGGCGGCAGGTAGTCGCTTATCGGATCGTCCAGCTGGATGATCTTATCTTCCACAAGGCGAAGGATGGAAACCGCTATATATGTCTTAGTATTGCTGGCGATACGGAATGCATGATCAGGAGTCAATGGGAGGTCGGTCGACCTGCCTTCAAACCCCGCGGAAGCGCTATAAGAGACACAAAGATAAGGGGCGTCTATGTACACCGATATCCCCGGGATCTCCTGATGGCTTTCCAGCATTCCGGCAAGCAAAGTGTCGATACTCGACTCTATCTGTGTAGTGATATCGGTGCGGACACATGGAATATTCTCCTGTGCACTGCAGGACACAAGCAATGCTAGAAGCAGAAAAACCATTGATTGCCTGATGGCGGGGGCACGGCGTCTTTTTGTCTTTGTTTTTCTGGTCTTTTTCCCGGTCGGCATGTTTACATCTCGCAGTGTGTATATATTATGAATCGTCAGTCAAAGAGTCTTGCAGGATTTTAGTCGGTTCGCTCACAATCGACAAGCACAACTATCATCCAGTGTACTGCACGATTGCATGGACTTATTTTCCATGATAAGCTTTGAGCGAAGTAAGCCAGTTAATAAATAAACATTAACCTTCAGGAGTAAAACCATGAAAAAATATATTCTGTTCAATGTCGTGATTGCAGTTTTTCTGATTATGGTCCCGTTCAGCCTGTTTTCCCAGGATGCCGAAAAACCTTCAGTCTCCTTAAAGAATATAAGAGGGCCGATATTCCAGGTCGAGAATGTCTCCGGAGGCAATATTGTTGTCTATCTCGGCAAAGAAAATATTTTAATGGTGGATTCCGGCACAGATCCGGGAGATGCTCCGAAAGTTGAAACCGCTTTGTCCGAATTTACTGATAAGCCGGTCGAAACGGTAGTGATCACTCACTGGCATAGTGACCATGTCGGGGGAAACGTATTCTGGGCAGGAAAAGGAGCCACGATCATCGGGCACGAGAACCTTAACGCCAGGCTGAGTACGAAGGTCATGATGGATTTCTTCGGCACTGAAAGCGAGCCCCTGGCGGAAGCCGGCAGGCCGACAGTCACATTTACAGATGAAAAGATCATCGATGTCGACGACAGCAGGGTCAGGCTGTTTCACATTCGGCCCGGACATACCGATGGAGACTGCATAATCCATTTCATGAAGGAAAATGTCATCCATGTCGGCGACCTGTTTTTTAATACGCTGTACCCTTATATAGGCGTCTCCTCGGGGGGCTCTATCGGTGGAATGATCACAGTCCTGACAGAAGTGACCGAACTGATAGACGACGAAACGATAGTCGTGCCGGGTCACGGGCCTCTGTCTGACAAAGCGGGGATGAAAGCATATGTAGAAATGTTATCAACGATACAAAAACGTGTAGCAAAACTTCTCAAAGAAGGAAAGACTCTGGAGGAGATACAGGCCGCAAGACCTACCGAAGAATTTGACGAGGACTGGGGAATATTGTGGATGGATGGAAATGAGTTCACCCGGCTCGTAGTAATGAGTCTTTCGGGCAGCTGACCTCACAGATGGGGTTATTCAGAATTCCTGAATCAAACCGGCGAATCAGGCGTATAACAGGCATGGCGGGTTTGCTGTGCTGTCTTGTTATATCTGGACAGTGATTCCTGGGGCTTCACCATAAAAAGGGTCTTCCGATGCTGAAATTTGTCTTTCTGCTGTTTATTCGGAGTTTCAAAAAGAACCTTGTGATCAATACGATGAATCTTCTGGGGCTTGCCGCCGGCATGGCCGCATGCATGATGATCATCATATACCTGGTCCACGAGGACAGTTACGACGATGCCCACCTGAAAGTGGAGCGTATTGCCAGGGTCAACACCGAACTGGTGGTGGGGGATGGGCAGGCGATGCATCTTCCAACGGCCTCTTACCCTGTCTCTGAGGGGCTTGCCTCGGAGATAGCCGGGATAGAGACCTTCGCACGGTTCAGGTACTCCAGTTCCGAGAGGCCAGTTTATGTAGAAGACAAGGTGTTTTTCGAAGGACACATAGCTTGGGTTGATTCGACAGTCTTCGATATATTCAGCTACGATCTTATCCAGGGTGATCCGAAAACTGCATTGGCGGCGCCGCTGAGTATCGTCCTTTCACGTAGCACAGCGAACAAGTTTTTTGGAGATGTAAATCCTCTGGGAAAAAGACTGAGTTTCAACCGGAAAAAAGAATATACCGTGACAGGAGTCATGAAGGATATTCCGAAACCATCTCACATGCCATCATTCCCCATGCTGATGTCAATGGCGAGCATTGAAATAGCCGGCCCGGATTACTGGGTAGGTAGATCGTTTTTCGGGAGCTACGTGCTGCTGGCCGAGGGACAGGGTGCCGAGGCCCTGCAACCGACTGTGGACAGGATCTTCAGTGAGAGGGCTTCCGAGTTGCTGGAATCCCTCGGAGCAAGTAGCAGTGTGACTCTGCAGCCTGTGAAGGACATCCATTTTGACGACAGCTTTGATTTTGCTTTCGACTTCACACCACCCATTACGCGAGCAAAACTGACGATATTCTCGGTCATTGCCCTCTTTATCCTGATGATCTCGACTGTGAGTTTTATCAATCTGGCTACCGCAAGAAGTAGTGAGAGAGCCAGACAGGTAGGAATCAGCAAAGCGGTAGGAGCGTCGAGGCGGATGCTTATGGCCCAGTACCTCGGTGAGTTTATATGCGTGTCGTTTCTGGCGTTTGTGATAGCAATAGTCGCTGTCGATTTTTTTCTGCCAGTATTTGGCAGCTTTGTCGGAGCGGAACTTTCTGCCGGTTATTTGACGGAGCCATTGCTGATGTTGTCGTTCTTTTCGCTGGCCCTGCTGGTAGGAGGAATAGCAGGTATTTATCCGGCATTTTTCCTTTCGTCATTCCGGCCTGTGGATACGATAAGGTCATCCCGGATGGCGCTTGTTAAATCCCGGATGAGGCCGGTGTTGATCGTCTTTCAGTTCACTATCTCGATTATCCTGATCATTTGTACTCTGACAGTAGTAAATCAGCTCAAATACATGAATAACCGGGATCCCGGGTTCGACAGGGATCAGCTCCTCGTGTTGAGTGTGGCTCCTGACATGACCAGGGAAGACTGCGAGATGTTGAGGCAGGAAGCGCTCAAGCATCCGGGGATCCTCAAAGGTACTTTGTCGAGTTATCTCCCTACGATGGGATATATGGAATATACATATGAGGTGCCGGAACCAGAGGATTGCGACATGCTCATGGCGAGGCAGTTGATGGTCGATGAATACTTTATCGATTTGATGGACATGGAGATAGTGGACGGGAGGGGTTTCAGCCCGATCAGTGCCGGGGCCGACGACAGGAGTGAGAGTGACGATGGAGGTGTTTCCAGTATCGGTGAGAGTGGAGGTCTGATTATAAACGAGACTGCCGCAAGGAAGCTTGGCTACGACGAGCCGGTCGGCATGCTTCTCGATGCGAATCCTGCCAGGGGTGGAGACCAGTACAGCCCAGTGGAGATCATCGGAGTCGTGAAAGACATCAATTTCGAATCACTTCACCACGAAGTGTTGCCTATGATCCTGGCCAGGGGAGATGGGAGGCCCTCGAGGATATCCCTTAGGCT
>JAHOYU010000231.1 GCA_019038625.1 Candidatus Latescibacterota bacterium
CCGGAGGACATCAGATCCGGTGTTGTCAAGGGTTCGCGGTAAACGACTACAGCTTCACCCTCGACGCCGTGGCTCTGAAGCCCTCCGGCTTTTGCAACGTTGGGGTTAATCGACTTTAGAAGTCTTAGGCACGCCCCGATTAATGAAAACGGCGTTATATATCTATTCGGGATGGTAAGTCATGAAATTGGGTTTATGGTCGAAGCTGTTCATGCTGCTTTTCCTGACTGTGAAGCCAAAAGACACATAGGTGAGAATCGGTACCAACGTGTAAGAATCAAATTTGAATATAAAAGCAGCGACTTTAAATCACATGGTTATGACCCTGCTGGTGCTGATATGATAGTTTGTTGGATTCATGATTGGCCTGACTGCCAATTAGAGGTCTTAGAGTTAAAAAGTGCGATAGATAAGCTCGAAAGCTAAACCCCAAGGTTGCATAAACAACATGGCAAAGGATAATCAATGGGTTGTTATTATAACCAATATCATAGGAAAAACATCATTTCCTGGATATTCCACCAGGTTAATTCAAAGGATGGGGTCGATTTTGCCATGTTGTTTACCCTACGGGAAAGGCCGGAGGACATCAGATCCGGTGTTGTCAAGGGTTCGCGGTAAACGACTACAACTTCACCCTCGACGCCTTGGCTCTAAAGCCCTCCGGCTTTTGCAACGTTGGGGTAAAGTGAAGGAATGGCCAGCTTCCTGCCTTTATGTTAGCAATATTTCATGCCAAGATTAGCCCGCCTTGACGCACCCGGTATTTTGCAACACATCATTATCCGTGGCATAGAGCGTCGCAGGATATTCAGAAGCAACAAAGATAAGGATAATTTTGCCGATCGGCTGTCAATTCTTTTGCCGGAAACCCAAATAACCTGTTACGCTTGGGCGTCAAAAGGGAGACCTATCAAAATGAACATGGACATCAGCCAAATCGCAGAGAAAATCATCCAAGGCGGCAACAATGTGATATTCACCGGTGCCGGGATCTCCACGGAAAGCGGAATTCCCGACTACCGGAGCCAGGGGGGCATCTGGGATAAGTTCAAGCCGGTCTACTTTGACGAATTCATGTCCCGGGAAGATGCCCGCATCGAGTACTGGCAGCGTTGGCAAGAGCTCTATCAGGGATTACGTCAGGCAACACCCAATAAGGGCCATCAAGTCATCGCCGAACTATATCAGATGGGGTTGGTACAAGCCGTGGTTACCCAGAACATCGACGGCCTTCACCAGGCATCGGGAATACCGGATGCCGCCGTCATCGAACTGCATGGCAATACCCTGCGGATCCGCTGCATGTCCTGCAGCAAAATTTCTGCCACCCAGGAAGCGTACGACCGGCTTTCCAGTGGCGACCTTGCTCCAACCTGCGACTGCGGGGGTTATCTGAAACCGGATACTATTTCCTTTGGTCAGTCCATGCCCATGGGCAAGGTCAACCAGGCCATCGCCCTGTCTCAAAACAGCGATCTCTTTATCGTGGTGGGGTCAACTTTGGTGGTGCAACCGGCTGCCCACATGCCCATCTATGCCAAACAAAACGATGCCGTCCTGGCCATTATCAACCTGTCCGAAACACCCTGTGACGATATGTGTGATTTCCTCTTTACGGAAAAAGCAGGGATTGTCCTGGATAGAATATTGGAAGAGGTC
>JAHOYU010000232.1 GCA_019038625.1 Candidatus Latescibacterota bacterium
CCTCCCTGGCCCAGCTTCACCACTATGCAAATATCCGCACGCCGGGAGGCGCCGGATCCATGATGAACCTGTGCATTATCATTTAAACTTTCATTGGGGTCAAGAAGCCTGTTGGCGATTACCTGGGTAGGCTTTAAAGTTCTCCATATGGAAACTTCAACCGGTCCTTCCGCTGGAGACCGAGTCCGGGCCGTGGCTGAAGATACAGACTGCAGTGTTGGACATTTCGGACTTGTTGTTATTTCTTGGCAGGCAAAAGGATAGTGTCCAACATACTCAACGGGAGTCGCCAGAAGATGTGTAGTCATCACATACACGATATACCTCGGGAGCCGGAAAAGTGATTTCACGGTCAGTCCCTAGCCTGCGCCGCAATGTGTCATGGACATTTATTGGCAATGTCGTATTTGCAGCCTGTTTGTGGGGCGTATTGTCTGTATTGACAAAACTGGGGACTCCGGAGGTCGTGGGTAGATTTGCGTTGGCCTCGGCGGTTGCCTCGCCACTCATGCTTTTTTCCAACCTTCAGCTCCGTCCGGTTATGGCATCGGATACCGATGGAGATTACGCCTTTGGTGAATATTTCGCTCTGCGTCTGACCATGTTGCCGCTGGCCCTGATTGCCGTATCGATCGTGGCGCAATTTGGCTACACCGATGCTCAAATGAAGGTGATAATCCTCTTTGCCATAGCCAAAGCATTTGAGGGTGTGAGTGATATTTTCTATGGCTATGCCCAGAAAAACGAACGCATGGAACTGATAGCTCGTTCGCTTATTATTAAAGGTGTGGCGTCTTTGGTCTTGTTCGGGACCACTTTTGCGATATCCAACAGTCTTTCCTGGGCTTTGATCGCAATGGCTGCGGGTTGGGCCATACCGCTATTCGCATTCGATATACCAGGTTGCCGCCGCTTGATGCGTCAGATTGAAGGGCGCGTTAGCCTGCGCCCGAAGTGGCGGATCACAAGACTGCGTTCCCTGGCATACTTGGCCTTGCCGCTTGGTTTGACGATGCTGTTGATCCAGCTGCGCAACACAATTCCACGGACGATTCTGGAAAGTCAACACGGCGAGGCTCAGCTTGGTATTTTTTCTGCGATGGCCTATCTCGTCATAGCAGGGAACACGGTGGTTATGGCCCTGTCGCAATCCAGCATCGCACGATTGTCGCGATTCCGGACAAACAGCAAGGATTTCACCAGCCTTGTTAAACGGCTTCTGCTTATTGGGTTTTCACTTGGGGCAGGCGGCGTCCTGGTTGCCTGGCTTGTGGGCCAACCTCTACTGACTTTGATATACAGCGAAGAATACGCGACACATCACACTGTTTTTATTCTCATTATGGCCGCAGGAGGATTGCTCTACATGGCCAGCCTGTTGGGAGCTCCGGCTACAGCCATGAAAGCCTATCGGGAACAGATGTGGATCCAGGCCATTAATGTCGTTTGGATGCTTTTCCTGGCTCGTTGGTTAATACCCGGCCAGGGCATGATGGGGGCGGCCTGGACCATGGTAGGTGGGTCTGCCTGGGTGCTGTTGGCCTATGGAGTGGTTGTGTGGAGAGGGTGTTCATCGGGGGAAAGTGAACCGGAATCAGGTGAAAAGGAACCTCGGCCGTGACATTAGGAGAAATCATGCCCAAGCCTGTTGTGGTTATGGCCCTGACCGCCGGGCGAAAGATACCGGGAGCAAGATTCCGGGTTGGGCAATATGTTGCTCCCCTGCGCGAGGAGAATATCAATCTTCGCTGGTGGCCCGCGCCAATTGCAAAACACCCGCCCCGTAGCCATGCTCTGCGTCCACTCTGGTTGCCGTTATCAGTTATTGGCCGGATCCCGGCCGTTGCTGCTACATATAAAGCCGATGTAACCTTGACCTCACGTGAGCTTGTTTCTACGATGGTGACCTGGGAACCGATGCTCAAAAAACCGTATGTCCTAGATGTGGATGATGCAATTTGGCTTCATCGGGGAGGCCGTTTCGCCAAGCGCCTGGGCAAAATTGCGGACGTAGTTGTAGCAGGAAATAGTTATGTGGCCGACTGGTTCTCACAATATTGCGACCAGATTGAGATCATTCCAACTGCCGTTGACACAGATCGATTCATACCCAACCAAAACCAAAACGACAGGCACCCTGTTATCGGCTGGAGTGGGACCTATTCAAACCTTCCCTTTCTTGAAGCATTACAACCGGCAATACGACGCGTCTTTGAAGCCCGCCCCGATGTGAAATTGCGGATCAGTTCCGATCGACATCCCAAGCTCAATGACCTCCCATCCGACAGGGTTGAGTATGAGCCCTGGTCGGTCCAAGGAGAAGTGGCTTTTATCAATTCTCTGGACATAGGGCTCATGCCCTTGGCTGATAACGCCTGGTCCCAGGGTAAATGTTCCTATAAAATGTTGCTCTACCTTTCATGTCAAGTGGCAGTGGTGGTATCCCCCATTGGCATGAATAGTGAAGTACTCGAGGCAAGGGATGTTGGACGTGGCGCCACGTCAGAGGATTCCTGGGTCGATGCTCTTATTGAGCTGATCGACGATGCTGAGTTGCGTAAGCAGATGGGAAAAAGAGGCAGAGACCTGATAACCTCTTCCTATTCGATCAAGGCGTTGACACCAAAGCTCGCCTCGGTTTTTCGAAAAGCGGCGGGGAGATAAGACAAGATGGAGACCAAGCATGGCTGGAATCATCTGGCCAGCACAACCCCGTATTTGAAAGCAGACGGCACTCCGGGTTCCTATTGCTTCTCCAAGGCAGTGGCGGATCGTGGCCCCTTGTTGCTGGACAAGGCCTCGGTAGTTTCATATCTCGCATTCCACTATTTTCTGGGCAATCGATCTCTGGTTCAAGGCATCGAACGAGCGCCTTGGATGCATTATCCAGCGGATGGCAAATGGTTGCCGTTCGAGATCCCGCGTCACGGCACGGATCGCAGCGAGGCTAAAGCAATTGCGAAAAAATTGCGGAACCTCCTGGAGGATGAATGCCGGGACTATGTTGAGGGAACCAGCAATGTAGGAATTTTCCTCAGCGGGGGCATGGATAGCCGCTTGGCCGCATCGGTTCTGAACAAAGCACAAATGGAATCCGGAAATGCTTTCTCGGTGACGGCGCTCACCTGGGGTTTGAAGGGGACTAGAGATGTGATCTATGCCCGGCGCATTGCCGATGCCTTGGGTTGGAATTGGCATCATCTGGATCTGACGCCAGAGCTTCTGAGAAAAAATCTTCACTGGACTGGGCGTGAAGGGTGCGAAGTGTCGTCGTCACACTTGCATGCGCTATTGGATGTGCGTTCTGCGGGAAATTTCGATGTTGTAATTGCAGGCAGCTATGGCGATTCGATTGGGCGAGCAGAGTATTCCGGCGTCCATGTTAGCGCAGTCTTTGATTATGAATCCATTTCACGAGATCGCTTTGGTGTGCTTCGCGGCTGTGTGCTTGACGAAACGGCTTCAGCGATAAGAGGGGATTTACAGGCCCAGAAAGAGATTTGGCCGGGTAGGTCAATACTTGCAGAGAGGGAAGCCGCACGACAGATTCACTATATGAGACGCAAATTCCAGGCGGTAATGGTAGCCGCCCTGGAACCTTTGCCCTTGGCCCAAATGTTCACCAGGCCGGATGTGGTTTCTTTGATGTGGGGACTGGACCCGGAAATTCGCGATGATAGGTATTACAAAATCCTCAGCGAAGAGCTGGGTCAAAGTCTAGACAATGTGCCGTGGGCGCGCACGGGACAATTGTTCCAGAACCAAGCTGAGAAGTCGACTGAAGTTGCACCACGCCAATTTCACCGTTACGGAAGCTGGTTGCGCGAGGATCTGGGTGCTGAGATTGCGAGCCGCGCTATGAGCGACCGTGTTCTTGGGACAGGTCTTTTCAATGAATCTTCTCTCGGTCGATTGTTGGCGGCTTGGCGGCTTGGTCGCACGAGTACAATTGGCCAGATCGACGAAATGATTTCCTGGCTAGCCAGCTTTGATGTTTTCCTGGAAACGTATGATGTACGAATAATTGAGAGTACTCCTCTCGCGGCAAAAGACATATTACGCGGATGGAAGGGCTCTCTTCACGCGTATGCATACAATTTGATCAGGAGTCTATTGCGAGACTGACGATTAATTATCGTGATCCCGCATGGGGCCTTTCACAATGGCGCCTCCACGGCAAATCACAAAGGCCACAAAATATATATACGTAAGCATGATCAATACATTGAAGCGGTACGCATAGAAAAAATTGGACATAAACAAACCATAGCCGATGATCCCGTAGACCAAGTGGCGGGCCCAGTAGCCCGGCTTGCGGGCAGCAACATACAACCTAGTGGAAAGATAACCCAGACCTAGGGAAATTATGACGACTCCAACCCAGCCAAAGTCCCAAAACACTTCCCCGGTCAGTGAGTAGACGTTAAAGGTTGCTGCCCCGATTTGAACAAAAGGCAAATTGAAGGGAACTGGGTCCACAATACCCAGGCCATCTCCGAGGATCTTCCACATGGGCTGCAGGACCACAGTACCGAAGACCGGCGGGTCGCTCATAGACCCATTGATGATGTTCTCCAAAGCCGGCCAACTCCCCACCATGTAAAGGTAAGGTCTATGCAGCACTGGAAACTGGGCGAAAAAGGCCTGCCCCTGCAAATGTTGGATAACGCCGATATCGATCCGGTAGTTATAAGCAATGAAGAACACCAGCAAGGCCAGCATTCCCCCAGCCAAGTATTTTACACGGAATCGGTTGGGGATCGTAACACTCCAGACAATCAGGGCCGACAGGACAGAAAAAGCCATATACGCCTTGATCCCCGCCAACAAAAGCCCGAAGATCGCCAAGGCAACGAATAACAGATCAATATTACGCCTCTCTCCACTGGCAACTCGGATCACGTACGTTGGCAGCACTAAAATGCCGATCATGTTCAGGTAACCGATAAATTTCATCTGGAACGCCTCTTGGAGCATCCAGATGTTGCCCAATATCCAACCCAGACCATACCGTCCGGTCAGAATGAAAGTAGCCAACAACCAACCACCGGCAGCCAGAATTGCGGTGGTATAGAAAAACATACCAATATTGGTCATATCCTGCTTCGGAAACTTATTCGTCATTTCCGACCTGGAAACGCCTTGTACTCCCAAATACACTCCGGCGCCGAACAGTAACAACGATACCAACAACACCAAATGAGTTTCAAACGACACTTCGGTCATTTTAAGCAGCCTCAAATGATAGCCTGCCATCGAAAAACTGTTCATCCCGACAAAGATACTTAGCGGTGTAAACCAATACCCAAGGGTGCGACTGGAAACCCAGATTGAAATCATTCCGATCGATGAAAACAGCAAAAGCCAAAAAAGATCCAAAAGGCTCATCCTGCATCTCCAGTATTAAAAATATTCACGAACAAATGATGCTGATTCAAAGTAAATCACCCAACCATTTCCTTCAATGAATGGTTCTAGGTTTAGGGTCGAAAGGGAAAGTCAGATTAAGCTACGCAGCACATTCCCTCATTACAAACTACACGGCAAAGATGGCATGAGAAGCAACCCAACGCAACATCGCC
>JAHOYU010000233.1 GCA_019038625.1 Candidatus Latescibacterota bacterium
TCACGCTGTTGCTGGTTGCTGCAAAGCTGATAAACGGGTCGGAAGTCGATGAAGTATCCGGCGGCGTAGATGGGAAACAATCCGCGTTCTATCTGGGAGAGGATCCGCCTGGCGCCGAGCCGAAGCTCTTTGCGCCCGGGTTGGTCTCGGTGGATGGAGCTACCGATTACGTGATCTCGTTCAGCGAGGACGGCAGGGAGATTTACTGGAGCCGGGCTAGTTCCGGAGTGATGAATTGCTCGCTCGGTGATGATGGATGGAGCGAGCCGGCTCCTTTTGATTTTGGAGTGAAGTACCCCGGCCCCGGTGGCGAGGTACATATTATGAAGGGTGGAAAATGCCTTCTGATGAACCAGTTTCGCAGGAACGAGGAGGGGATGGCCGGAGGTATCTACAGGTTGAAGAGGATTAATGGTAGTTGGAGTGATTCCGAGCTTCTGATCAGTAACAGTATGAGGGCGACCTCAACCGACGATGGAGTGATATATGTGACCGACATCACCTACCACCTCAATAAGGAGGAAGGCAAGGACACGGGCGTTATCGCCCGGTACGTCCTGTCCGGCGATGAGGCCATCCGGACGGAGGACCCGGGTGAAGGGATCAATACCGAATATGTCGAGGCGCATCCCTTCATCGCACCCGACGAGAGTTATATCATCTTCAATTCGCCAAGGCCCGGGGGCAAGGGTGAGGCGGATCTTTATATGAGCTATCGCCAGAAGGACGGTTCCTGGGGAGAGGTAATAAACCTAGAAGCACTCAACACTCCTTATGGCGATTGGGGCGCGACCGTAACGCGCGATGGGAAGTATCTTTTCTTTACGAGAAATATGACAGGTCAGGGCGACATCTACTGGGTCAGGGCCGATTTCATCGAAGAGATGAGGCCGGAGTAGGGGCGGTTGACAATAAAGATCCGAGTAGTGTTGCGGCAGGTGATCTGAATACCGTACAATCTAATAGCATTGTCAGCAGTGAGATCTTGGCGGCACGAAGGAGCCATCGGAACTATAAGGTTATTCATGAAAAAAATTGCAAGAGAGATCATAGCCACATTGAAGGCCCTCGGCGATCCCGCAATCGCGGAGCATTCGCAGCGTTTTTTCAAGACGGGAAAGGGCGAATACGGAGAGGGTGACAAATTTCTCGGCATACGCGTACCCGTGATCAGGGCCGAAGTTAAGAAACAGGTGAAGAAGCATAAGGACGAGTACAGAGGTTCATTAAAAGAGCTCAGGATCTCATTGCTAGATACGGCACTGCTGCTTCTTCAGTCGTCCTGGCACGAGGTGCGCCTCTTTGCCCTGCTCATGATGGTCGAGATATTTAGAAAGGGTAGTACGGCTGAGAAGTCTGCAGTTTATAAGGCCTACCTGGCGAACACCAACCGGGTGAACAACTGGGACCTTGTGGATCTGTCGGCTCATTATATCATCGGCCCCTATCTGGAGGATAAGGGGCGGAAGCCCCTGTATCGCCTGGTGCGTTCCCGTGATCTATGGGAGCGGAGGATCGCCATCATGTCGACGTTTCATTTTATCAGGAACAACGATTTTGTCGATACTCTTGCCATATCGGAAATCCTGCTCCAGGACAAAGAGGATCTGATTCACAAGGCCGTCGGCTGGATGCTGAGGGAAGTCGGCAACCGCCATGGCTCAGCCGAGAGGACATTCCTGAAAAAGCATTACAAGGATATGCCCCGCACGATGCTGCGCTACGCTATAGAGAAGTTCCCCGAGAAGGAACGTAAGGCATGGCTGAGGGGCGAGGTCTGATAATATTTGCCCTGGTGTGACTTCTGATTTGTCAGATCGATGTCCGAGACCGGGACTATGACGATGTCAGGCTCGTCTATCGAAGCGCAATCCCAAGATCTTCCTCCAGCTTCGGTATTACCAGTTCAACGACCCTCGGTATTAATGATTTGCGTGAGACGGTGCTGACCGCGTCGACCTCGAAATAGTCGACCTGGTCGTCACCAGCGCCTGAGGTGGAGACCAGCATTACTTTGTTGAGGTCGGGCATGCCTTCCAGGAATCTCATCGCCTGTTTGGGCATCTTGTGTATCTGCATGGTATGAATGATTACAATGGCATCCCAGTTTTTTTCATCAATACTTTCCAGGCCCGTAACATCAATTACGGAGATAAATATACTGTCGGCTTCAATATTCTTTATCAATTCATCAGTCAGGCTTTCTTTGTACTCACTTCCCTGGCTGGCGACCAGGACTTTGTACTTCGCGTCTGGATTGCCGCGTTGAAATGGTTCAATCACTCCCTGAATATTCCACAGAACGTAGATAAGCAGAAGGATTCCTGCCAGGAGTACTGGAGTAGCGACTATTCCGATCAATATCTTGAGCCATTTTTTCATAAGTCAAAACCCTCGGTATTTAAATGCTGATTCGGGGGGTTATTGATTATATACGTATGAATCATTTGCTTTGTTGCAGAAAGGGGATTTCAGGTAAATGCGGGGAACCTGTTTTATTATATTGCAGTATCATCTGGTCCCCGCCTGACGAATTCAATGTCATGGAGATCAGATGAAATCGTACAGAAGGTTCCTCCGAATTCAGATTCCCGACACAGGGGGGAAGTGGGTAGAAAAGAATTATATTAGATGGGAATCCTATTTATCCAGAAGCAACGGATAGATAAGTAATCTATTTACATAATCCCGGATTTATGGTACTATACTGATCGTCGGATAGCTTACAGCACCAGCAATTATCACGATGTTTGTGACAACGGTGATGTAGGCGTATTTGGCACTACGGGGGAATCACTGCAGACGTTTTTTGCCGGTACTGCAAGCAACATTCGACAATTAAATCATTCCTTGTCTCCGCTGGCATTAATCAGGAGGAGGAGTCGATCATGAAGAGAATGATATCGGCTCTTGCCGTCATGTTCCTGATTCCGGGAATGTTGATGGCGTGCCCTACACTGGGTGTCTACTATGGTGGTAGACTTCATTACGATCCGGTCGGACCTTTTACTGAATTCGAGCTGAATCTGTACATCGTCCACCAGGAACACTTTGTTACAGCAGTCGAGTATCAGTTGCTGACACCATCCGATCTTACCCATGCATTGTTCATGATACTTTCTGTCTCGTATCCGCCAAACCAGTCCCTTTCCCTGGGTACTCCGTTCGGGGGACATTCGATTACTTTCTGGCCTCCATGTTCAGGATATCCGGACGGATATGATCAGCTTGCGACATATACCTGCATGACGACTGTCCCGTGTGAGCAGATGTATGACTATCCACTGGCTATAGGTTCGCATCCGGACAGCGGCGAACTTCGTGGAACCTTCTATCCTGACAATGAGATGTTCGAGATAACAGGATTGACCACATACTTGTGTTTACATGAGGTCTCGGTCGCGGGAGACAGTTGGGGAGTCATAAAATCGCTGTATAAAGAATAGGATCTACGGTGGTTATCATCCCGATGACACTCGCAGGATTCGGCGAGGAGTTCGGTTGGCGCGAGTTGATGTTTCCTGAGCTTTGTCGAAGTAGAAACGGGTCGAGTAAAATTCCGGGCCACAGAACAATAAACAGGCGCCTGGTTTGGGGATTTATAATCGGTGGTGTGATCTGGTTTGCCTGACATATGCCGCTGATGCTCGTGATGTCTGCCCCGGTCGGGTTCGATCTGGGTAGCTGCTTTCGTTCATGCTATTATTAACAACGAATCACGGGCGTTCTCGTATTTCACGAAAGTCGACAATCAACTTATGGCCAATCTGGGACTGGCCGTTACGATGTTACTGGTCGTGGCTGTCCTATACTGCCGGGGGAAATGAAGATCTTTGAAGTGTTTTTGAGCAAAGGACAGGGAGAGTTCGAGAAATAATTCCTTGAGACATCGAACCCCCTGTTTTTGGAACCACCTTCTCATGATGGATAATCGATGAAATACGCCCACTTTTATGTTATTATGTAGCATGCATTCAAAGAAAAAACCTGTTCAATAACAGCATCGGGAGGTGTTTCAGAATGAATAAAACATTTGTTTTCTCAGTTCTGGTCATATTTGCTCTGGTCTGCATTGCGGTTATGCCGACGAATGCCGGAGCAGAGAGCAAAGGCTGGTTTAAGTATCAGTCGCCGATCCCCGGCGCAAGGCAGGTGTCTCCCGGTACGAGCCTGATATTCAGGACTGGTACGATGCTCGAATCAAAACTGCCTGACGGGGCGCGGGGCATGGAGGGACTCGTCGATGTGACGGGTTCGGTGAGTGGAGTCATAGACGGCAGATGGACCCTGGCTCGCGACGGCCGAACGATGATCTTCAAGCCGCAGAGGGAGTTTATCCTGGGAGAGACAGTCACTGTAACTCTCCACGATCCTACGGAAATGACGAAGAGATTGTTTTCGTCGGACTTCAAAGTCAAGTCACGTATCGTCGAATACACTCTCGAACTCGATCAGCAGATCGGTATGGAGGAGTCGGAAGGTGGGGTAGTCGAGGGATTCCAGAGCGACGGGACTTTCGAGGATCCTGAAAAAAGCGGGAAACCGGACAAGGACCGGCACTGGAAAAACAAGGATGGCGAGGAGCTCGTTCTTCCGGATAATTTCCCTGTTATTGAGATTACAGCGACGGACGGGACGGCTCCCGGCTATATTTTTATGACCAACAATTCCGGGAAGAATGGGACAGAGGGGAATTACATGATGATCCTGGACGACACCGGATATCCGGAGTTTTTCAGGGAGACGCCCGGTAAGGCAATCGATTTTAAGATGCAGAAGTGTGGAGCCCTTTCATATTTTCACGGCCTTACTAATTATTTCTACCTCATGGACGACACCTACACGGTAATCGACAGCTTTATAATAGAGGGTTACCCGATGGATATGCACGATTTTGTGCTGAGTCCTGAGGGCCACGCTCTGCTCATCGGTAATGATCCCGATGTCATCGATATGAGTGTGCTTGTAGCTGGAGGGGATACGGCTGCCAACGTCACCGGCAATGTAATCCAGGAGTTCGACCCGGATGGTAACCTGGTCTTCGAATGGCGGACGATAGACCATTTTGATATTCTCGACACAAATATCGACCTCACCGGTCACAATATCCGGTATGCGCATGTAAATGCCGTCGAGTTCGACAGCGATGGCAACATATTGATATCAAGCAGGCATCAAAGCGAGATCACCAAGATCGATCGCGAGACGGGTGAGATCATCTGGCGGATGGGTGGTCCGAACAACCAGTTCGAACTCATCGGCGATACGCAGTGGTTCTCCCGTCAGCACGATATCAGACGGTTACCGAACGGCAATGTGACATTATTCGATAACGGGAATCTGAACGATCCACAGGAGTCGAGAGGTGTCGAGTACAAGCTCGACGAGGTCAACATGGTTGCGACGATGGTATGGGAGTTCCGTAACGACCCGTCGATTTACGGCAGTTCAAGGGGAAGTACGCAGAGACTATCCAACGGAAACACGATCATCGGCTATGGCAGCGGAAGGCCGTCCGCGATCGAAGTGGCATATGATGGAACGAAGGTATTGGAACTTGAGTTGCCTCCAAAGAACATCAGCTACAGGGTCTTCCGTTTTCCCTGGAGCGGGAAGGCAGCTCTCCCAACAGCGTGGATCGTGGAAGGTGAGAACAGGATAGCAGTCTGGTTCAAAAAGTTCGGGGACGACAACGTGGAGCGGTATTATCTCTATGGAGGCGATTCTCCGAATCCGACCAGGAAGATCGGCGTGTCCCTGGACAACTCGATAGATGTGCGCGATCTGATGCCCGGAATAACCTATTATTTCAGAGTCACTGCTGTGGACCGTCATGGTGTAGAGAGTCCGTTCTCCAACGAGATATCATTCACCCCGGGGTTCATGGATTCGAGCATGGTCTTCAATGCCGATCTGAAGGTGACTCCGAGGTCGCTTGATATGGAATCGTGTGGTAACTGGATCACGGCGCATGTCTCGTTTCCGGATACCATTGACCAGGAAGTGTCGGCAATCGACCTCGAGACGGTCATGCTCAATGGCAGGATACTGATCGACTGGTTTCCGAAGAATTGGGAATGGGGTCACGGAAAAGAGGATGATGGATCAGAGGACGGTACAGATGCTGGCAAGCGACATCTCAAACTGAAGTTCTCCCGCGAAGAGTTCATCGATCTTTTCGGAACTGAAGCAGGCTCGGTTCCAGTCTCGATCCGTGGGTTTGTGGGGGAAGAATCGTTTGTAGGATATGATACGATCTGTGTTTTTCAGGGTGACGACAGCACCTGTTGTTATAATGAAGAGGATGGGGATGAGAACGGGGACGACCAGGATGAGGGTGAGGATGATAATGATGGCATCGATGATGGTGAAGATCCGGACATCGAGGATCCCGCCATCGACGATCCGGCAGATGATTTGAAGCCTGAGATCCTTGTAGTGCATCAGAACTATCCGAACCCGTTCAACCCTGTGACCTGCATCAGGTTCGATCTGCCTGCGCGGATGCGCGTGAACCTGAGTGTTTACGATATCCGGGGAGGGCTCGTAGTGACCCTGGCGGACAGGGAAATGGACGCCGGCAGTCGCCAGGTCGTCTGGGACGGTATGAATGCATCTGGCGAGCCTGTAGTGTCGGGAATGTACTTCTACAAGCTCACTACGCAGGATAAGATAGTAACGAAAAAAATGGTGTTGCTCAGGTAACATAGTTTTCTATATTATTGAAAAGAGGGATGGAGTGTTTATCGCTCCATCCTTTCTTTTCTTTAACATGGAGAAGAGTGGATGAGATTTCTGATCATTACGACCTTTGCGATCGCAATACTTATATCCTCGATGGCCATGGCTGAGACTGCCGGATCGATCGGGTCCAGACAGGATACTGAGGAACAATCAGAGGATCTGAGAGCCACCGGCCCGAAGATCTACATAGACTGTAATCGTTGCGACGAGGCGTATCTCAGGACAGAGATAGAATTCGTCAATTTCGTCCGGGACAGAAAAGAAGCCGATGTACATATAATGGTGATCTCACAGCGAACGGGAAGTGGAGGCGATGAATACACGGTGGAGTTCATCGGGCAGGGTCGTTTTGCGGGAGTCTCCGACACCCTTACCTTCAGCACGATGAGTGAGGCCTCTGCCGATGAGGTCAGATGCGAGATGGCGAGAGTCTTTAAGCTGGGGCTGGTGCGTTATGTAGCTGGTACACCTCTCGGCAAACATCTCAATATCGGGTATTCATGCCCCATCGATAATGACGAAGTCGTCGACAATTGGAACTACTGGGTCTATGAGGTCGAATCCAACATGTGGCTCAATGGTGAAGAGTCATACCGGAACCTGTCGGTCTATGGTGAGGTCTCAGCCCGCAGGGTGACCGAGGCTTCGAAGACATATATGGAGATCTACGGAAGTTATAATGAGGCCAGATACGATATCGATGATGAGACGATCCTGAGTCTGTCCCGCCGCAGAGGATTCTACGGCTCGCACTTTATCAGCATCAACGATCACTGGTCATGGGGAACCAGATGGTCTTACGGTACCTCCACGTACAGCAACCTCGATTCGAGATCGCAGCTGTCGTGTGGAGTCGAGTATAACATATTTCCTTACTCCGAATCGACAAGGCGGCAGCTGCGGTTGATCTACTGGCCCAGTCTTGCCTATGCCGATTATACCGAGGAGACGATCTTCGAGAAGAATCACGAATGGCTTTCGAGTCAGAACATCTCAGTGGCGCTCGAGATGATCCAGCCCTGGGGCACGATAACATCGAGCCTCGACGGCTCTCACTACTTCCACGACTTCAGCAAGAACCGGCTGTCGTGGTACAACATGGTCTCGCTGAAACTGTTCAAGGGTTTTTCCCTGAATATCAACGGGCAGATCTCCCGCGTGAGAAACCAGCTATCGCTTCCAATGGGTGATCTGAGTGATGAGGATATACTGCTTAGAAGGCAGGAGATAGCGACCGATTACAATTACTATGTCTCGTTCGGGATAAGCTATACATTCGGCTCGATATACAACAATGTCGTCAACCCGCGGTTCGGGAACTAATCGGCAGGTTCCGGCTCGATCCCCAGCATCTTCTCGATCTCGGCCACTTTTTCGTCATCGCCCGTCTGTCTGAAGAACTGCAGGGCGTTTTGAATTATGACGAGTGTTTCGGAATTCTCAATAATACCGTAGTCTTTTATTACAGAGACGGCTCGTGAGTAAAGGGCCGTTGCTTCTTCATGTTTTTCCCAGCCTGTATAATGGGTCGCCAGGTTGTTCAGGAGCAGTGCGAGAGGGTAGGCGTTGTTCTGCGGGGCCTTACCAAGGATCGATATCGCGCGTTCATACATGGCCGCGGTCTCTTCAGGCCGGTCGAGGTTTTTGTAGAGTCTTGCCATCTTTAATAGTTCGGGCACCATTTCAGCGCTGCCTTTTCCAAGTGAATCCTCCGATATTACGAGGAGCCTGAGGTATAGAGGCTCGGCTTCGGCATACATCTTAAGCCGCATATACAGGATCGAGAGATTTTTCAGAGTCGAGATTGTGCGTGAATCGTCCGGGCCCAGATGTTTCTCTCTGATAGACAGGGCTTCCTTCATAGGTTCTTCGGCTTCCTCCAGCTTGCCTTCCCTGACAAGTGAGGTGGCTCGGTTATTGAGTGAAGCGGCGAGGTTATCCCAGAGTCTTGTAATGGCATTGCGAGCGAATCCCAGAATGTCGTTCTTTTGCCCATCCGAGTTTTCACCGATAGAACGTTCTCTTATCTTGAGGGCTCTTTCACGAAGCTTGATGGCTTCGGAGAATCTCTCCTGCGCCTCAAAGACATTCGCGAGGGATTCGAGTGGCCCGGTCAGGTCTGCATGGTCTTTGCCGGTTAATTGTTCCTCTATCTCAATCAGCCTTCGATAATACTTTTCGGCTTTGTCGAAGTTCGATGAGAAAAAATACAGGGCTGCGAGGTTTTTCAGGGCGGGAGTGATGTCGGCATGATCCCTGCCGCTTACCTTTTCAGTGATAGCTATAGATTCAAGGAACATCTTTTCGGCCTCTGAACGGTTTCCGAAAACTACATGAATCTGGGCGAGGTTATTGAGAGATTTTGCTGTCACCTCATGGTGCCGGCCGAAAAGTTCTTCAGCCAGCGCGAGCGTTTTTTCTGCCACCGGGAGGGCTTCGGTGTATCGTTCAGCCTTGTAAAGAGCGAGAGTCTTATTGGAAAGTCGCTCTAAGGTCTCAGCTTTGGATACCTGATCCGATGCCGATTCGTCTTGCCAACCGCTGCCGGCTATTAACTCCCTTGACTGGACCGTCAAAGCCAGAAGCAGGAAGGTCAGCGATACTGCCAATGTCCTGAAGTGATTCTTCATAGTGACGGGATACTAGCATTCATATCTGTCTGTGGATAGTCCAAATACTGTACGCAGAAGGGTCTGTTTCCGAAGGATCATAGACGGTTCATAAGTTTTAAATGAACCTACTCGTACTTCAGGCTTTCGATCGGGTTGGCTCTTGCCGACTTCCATGACTGCCATGCTATTATCATGAAGGCGATCGCCAACGCCACTGCAGACGAAGCAACAAACACCCAGATCGATATGTCGGCTTTATAGGCAAATCCATCGAGCCATTTCCGGCTGGCGTACCAGGCGAGAGGCCATGCTACGACGTTGGCTATCAGGACCCATTTGATAAATTCTTTCGATAGCAGGAGAATGATGCCACTGGTGGAGGAGCCAAGCACCTTGCGTATGCCGATCTCCTTTGTCCTTTGCTCCGCGGTGAAAGCGGCCAGGCCCAGAAGCCCCAGACATGAGATGAATATCGCGAGGAAGGTCCCGTATTTTATCATCGTTTCGGTCCGCTGCTCGGTGCCGTAACTACGGTTCATCCGCATATCGTCAAGGTATTCCAGTGTAGGCCGCGCGCCTGGATCGAACTGCGATACTGTCGCCTCGACGAAGGCTCTCGTCTCGGCAGGATTTTCTCCTGACAGCGATACGCAGATTCCGTCGATACCCCAGTTGGGCAGAATGACAAGTGGTTTTATCGTGGTGTGAAGAGACTGAAGATGAAAATCTTTGACAACTCCGATGATCCGGTAAGTATTGTCATATGTGGTGAATGTCTTTCCGATCGGGTCGTCGATGTTCATCGTCCTCAATGCGGTCTGATTGATTACTGCTCCGTCAGTCATGTCTGTCGGGAACTCTTCGCTGAAGAATCTTCCCGTCACCATTTCGGGTTCGAACACCTCAATAAACCCCGGGTCGGTCCCGACGATGCCGAAATCATTGATAAAAATATCAGGAGATTTTCCTTCCCACGAGACGTTATTGCCACCTGTGCTGGATTCACGATATACGGGAGGCGCATTTACTCTTGTCGCTCCCGTGACCCCGGGGTCGGACAGAAGGGTCTGTCTGAAACTGGACCATTGACTTTGCAGGGGGCTCGACAATCTGAAGGTAAGAACGTTGTCTGTCTTGAACCCCAGATCCCTTCCACGGATAAATTCGAGTTGTCTGTATATCAGCATCGATCCTATGATCAGGAATATCGATATGGAAAACTGTGCGACTACCAGAGTTCTTCTGAACAATGTGCCCTTTGTCTTGTTTCTGGCTCCACTCTTCATTATTGCGATCGGCCTGAATGATGAAAGTATCAACGCTGGATAGGTACCGGCAATGATACCTGTCAGCAGAGTGATGGCAGCGAAGAGTATCGCTGTAGCAGGTCTGAATGTAAGCGAAAGTTCCTTGCCCGCCATAGTGTTGAAATAGGGCAGGACAGTGTAGGTGAGAAGCAGCGCGACAGCAGCGGCGAAGAAAGACATTATAAGGGCCTCACCGAAGAACTGTTTCGCAAGCTGATGGCGACTGGCGCCGACGACACGTTTGATCCCGACTTCCATGGCTCGTTTACCGGAGCGTGCCGTGGAGAGATTCATGTAATTGAAGCATGCTATGAGAAGGATGAGGAGTCCTATCCCCGAAAAGATATATACGTAAGTAATCAGGCCGCCGCCTTCTATGTCATGGAGCCGTTCCCGGAGAAGGGGCTGCATGAGCACCGTGGCTTTTACAGAGTTGACGGAGCCCTCTTCGCCGGCGGGTTCTTCGTGATATGGCTGAATGACTCCGGCGATATTTGCCTGAACGTCCTTCGGAGAAGCGGCAGGGTCGATGGATATGTACCCGTAATAATTTCCGATTTCCATGTCCGCCATGTCCCGTCCCCAGAGCTGTCCCAGCAGATTTATATTTATGACCGCGTCGAATCTCCGGACCGTCGTTTTTTTGGGAAGTTTCTTTATGATGCCGGTGATCGTCGCGGGAAACCAGTTTTCTACCTGGAGAGTCTTTCCCATCGGGTCATCGTCACCGAAGTACTTGAGGGCCAGTTCCTCTGTGATGACGATATTTGTGATCTTGCTCATCGCGGTCGCCTTGTCGCCTCTGAGCAGTTCTATCGAGAATATGTCGAGGATAGTCGGCGTGGCAACAGCGATCATTTCGGTGAATTTCTTCTCATCGTGCGAAAGGACGAACCGGTGGTTCATGAAAGTCACTTCGTCGGCCACGCCAGGATACGATCCCTTAAGGGTAGGCCCGAGGCCGGCGGGGACGACAGTAGAGGTGACCCTGCCATCGGGTGTATCGAACTGGCGGTAGAGCCGGTAGATGTTTTGGGCGTTCGGATACATCCTGTCGTAACTGGTCTCGTCCTGTACCCAAAGAGCGATAAGGATGCAGGCAGTCATGCCGAGGGCGAGGCCCATTATATTGATTATAGAGAATCCCTTGTGCCTGGCGATATTGCGAATGGTTACCTTGAGATTGTTTGTGAGCATAATCACTCTCCAGTAGATAAAGTTTTTCTATATATTTGCCCCACATATAGAATACACTTGCTATAGATATTCGTTTCAAAAGAAAAAGACTATAATGAGTAAGGCCGAGGCACAGGGAAAATTTCTAAGGAAAGTTTACTCCAGAATAGCGGGTAATTACGAACTGACCAATCATGCCATGACCTTCGGGTTGGATGTCCTGTGGAGGAAGAAGGCTGCCAGGATAGCGGTGGAGGTGGGCGCGTGTCGGCGCGATGATCCCGGGGTCGCTCAGGAATCTTATGATGTTCAGAAGATTGGGAGTTGCCCGGGATCCGGACTCTGGCTCGACACCTGCACCGGTACGGGGGAGATGGCGGTTAATCTGCATGAGCTGGCGACCAAGAAAGCGCCTGAAAATGTATCTATGACTGCGTCCGGTGATGTGCCTGGTAATGTAAAGGTATTCGGAGTCGACTTTTCGCAGGAGATGCTCGTCGAGGCAAAGAAAAAACCAGACACATCTGAAATCAGATTCTGTGGTGGTGATATGGATTGTCTGCCATTCCCGGACGATACATTCTCCCTCGTGACGATGTCCTTTGCGACGAGGAACAACAATCCCGACAGGGAGACCCTCGTTCACCGGTTCTCCGAGATACACCGGGTGCTGAAGTCTGGTGGACTGTTTGTGAATGTCGAAACGAGCCAGCCTTCTTCTTCTCTGCTGGTCAGGTTGAGAAATCTGTTTGTTAAGCTTTACATCCCATGTACGGCTACGGTTTTTACAGGGGATAAAAAAGGATACACTTATCTCGCCGAGTCTATACCACGATTCTACGGAGCTGAAGAACTTGCCGTTGTATTAAAAGAATCCGGTTTTGCCGAGGTCGAATCCAGGAAGCTGATGTTTGGCGTCTCGGCAGTTCATGTGGCCCACAAGAGGTGAACAGGAAGCAGGCGGGCCACAGGCCCGGCAAAGGAGGATCCTTGAACGAAAAAGAGATGAAGGCAGTTTTCGAAGAGAATGGTTGTGGCGATTTCAGGTTTATGGATTCCGCGGAGATGGTGACGGGGCAGTGGGTGAGGATGAAATGTCGTTTCGGTTGCGATGAATATGGCAAGGGGATGATGTGTCCTCCCAATCTTCCTTCGGTCGCCGATTGCAGAGAATTTCTCGGGGAGTATTCCAGAGCGGTGATATTCCACTTCAGCATCTCTCTGGAGGATCCTGAAGCCAGGCACGAATGGTCCAGGAGTATAAACAGAAATCTGTTGAAGATCGAACGTGAGGTATTTCTCTCCGGTTTCTACAAGGCATTCATGATCTTCATAGATCCCTGCAACCTCTGCGGGGAATGTGTCGGACCCCATGGCGAATGCAGAGAGATAAAGGGCGCGAGGCCGTCAGGAGAGGGTCTCGGGATGGACGTCTTCGCCACGGCGAGGAATGCCGGATACGAGATAGATGTCGTGAAGGATTACGCCGATGCCATGAACCGTTTCGGTTTCCTGCTTATAGAATGATCCGGGCCATTGATCTGGCGGTTTCGTCAATTTTCCCTCTGAGATCTCAGCTCGTAATCGATCCGTTCTGCGAGAAATATCTTGAGCAGCGACTGATAGGGGATATCCCGCTTGTTGGCCAGCAGTTTCAGGTCGGCGAGCATATGCTCGGGCATCCTGACAGAGATGGTCTTGAGTGAAGGTTTGAGATCGGGAAGGACAGCGCGCCTGGCCTTGCTCCAGTCGATATACTCGGCCGAGTCTTCTCTGCTCCAGAACTTACGCTCTTCCTTCTCGGACTTGAACTTCGGTATCTTTTTCTTTTTTCATAACGTATCGAATGCCTTTCTTTCCTCACGACTCATGTTTCTGGCAGAGATTACCCGGATCCTTTTTCGCCTGATCGTGAATGCGAGAAATATACATTTGTCAAGGCTGGGGAATTCCCTACGATGCCGGTCGCCAGTTATAGTTGATTATATAATACCCGGCCTCGTTGATACTGCTTATCCTGAAACCTGTTCCCCACCCTCGGTAGGCGGTTTCACCGGGATATGCAGCCCTGCCGTTGATGATGCCGGTCCTGTTCGATGAGACGGGGTTGATCAGCAGTCTTTTGTTCGGAAGAAGGTCCAGGATAGTATTCTTATCAAGATTCATGTCAGTGTCAAAATCGACTGCGAATACGCCATCGTTTCTCTCGGCAAACTCAACTGCAGCGGTTCTGAGAACAGCCCCTGTGTAATAGATCGTCTTGTCGGCTTCTGACAGATCGTATTCATTCCGGGCGACGATCACGCCGGGATACTTTCCGGCGCCTGTGATCACATATCCAGAATTGATGCCGAATTCAACAACAGGTGTATAAGCGATTTCTCCAACTTCATAAGCCGTTCCGTCAACGGGGTCACATCGGACACGTGTATAATAATTGTAATTATGAGGGAAATAATCCAGCAAGGTTCTTCCAGTCATGTCAGTGTCCGAATTCATGTCATCAGGAAAGATCATATCATTTCTCCAGGCAAACTTGAGGAGAGCCTGTTCGAAGAGGTGACAATTCTGGAGGACGTATGATTCTCTAGCCTCGATACATTCACGATTCACTATCAGTTCACCGGGAGTTTCCCCGACTGCAGTAATAATGCAGCCGACGACGATATCTCCCTCAATGATCGGAGCATATGCGATCGATCCGGGATCATATGCCGTCCCCATTCGAGGTTCTGAAAGTTCGCCGGTGAGGATGTTGATTAATAACCAACCACCATACATGTCGATGTAATCCATGACTGTATTTCCGTCAAGGTCCCGGTCTGTATCCAGATCGCGGGGAAAAGTGCCATCATTGGACCCTGTAAAATAATGCAGTATGTCATTTTCAAA
The DNA here is from genome assembly GCA_019038625.1 of Candidatus Latescibacterota bacterium. Taxonomy (NCBI): domain Bacteria; kingdom Pseudomonadati; phylum Candidatus Latescibacterota; species Candidatus Latescibacterota bacterium. Next base: position 14,732 of record JAHOYU010000233.1, read on the forward strand.
ATGGAGGCATTTACCCATGATCCCCGCGTGATCACCGGGGCGGATGTTGGTCATGTTCGCGATGATGACCCTCGGTTCCTCTCCAGAGCCTTTTATCGTGTAGCCGACATTAATGCTAGAGCCCACGACAGCTTCGATGCTTGTTCCCCCCGGAGCATAAGGACTACATCCCCATGCAGCAGGTTCTGTTGGGTACAAAGTCATAGGATTCTCAAGAAGCCAACCTTCAGGCAGCAGATCCACCAGATTATCTCCGTTGGGAATGCAGTCTGCAGCAGCAGCGGGATAGATCCCTCCATTCAGAAACGCAAATTCCTCGGTAGCTGCCTGTACGGTAAGGCAATTTGCTATGACCTGTGCTTCGGCACGGGATTGATATTTTGTGATTTCAGGAGTCGTAAGGTCTGATTCTCTATCACAGCCCAGTGATGATACGGATAGTGCCATTATCAACAATGTGGCTATATTGTTTCTTGTCATTGTCATATCTCCCTAATGAGGGTCGCTTTTCGGACAATGACAAGACCTGCATTATTTATTCCAGAGGAGCTCCTTTGGGCCTCCTGGTGGGGCATAGTATGTCTATGCGCCTGCTCTCTGATTCAACGCAGCAGGATCATTTTTCTGTTCTGCGTAAATGTCTTCGTGCTGAGCCGGTAGAAATATACTCCACTTGCTACTGCCCGGCCGCTGCCATCCTGTCCGTCCCAGACCTCGGTGTAATGTCCGGGGTCACGGTCCTCGTCGATGACCATCCGGATCTGCCTTCCCGAGGCATCATAGATCTTCAGTGACACATGTGAACTCCCGGACAACCCGAACTTTATTGTCGTCGAAGGATTAAACGGATTCGGATAGTTCTGGCTCAGATACGATGCAGTGGGAATTACAACGGGGTCGTACCCTGTGACCTCCCCGGGGGCAATCAGCGTGAAGGAACTCTCGTTGCCGTGACTGTCAAAAGCTGAGACCTTATAGTAGTATCCCGAGTCCCAATGCCACTCATCGTCGAAATATTCCGGATCTCCCGGAGTCGCCACACGATTAGCGGGAGCAGGCACAAAGCTCTCGCTTGGACCCCGGTGGAGCGCGTAAAACGAGAAATCTGATTCGATATTCATGTCCCAGGCCAGCGACAGACCGACTGGATCGAAACTCTGTTCGGCAATCACACCGACAGGTGGAACGGGCGGAAGGTTGTCGACCGAATATCCGCTGTCGGGCTCGCTCATGTACCATATCGAAGGGACGGTAGTATGGACACTCACCACATATACCGAATACGGGTTACCGCTCTCGGTCGAATCCACGAGCGTGCTTGCACGATAGACGTACCCATCCTCCTGGCATGCGGCGAAACTACCGAGAAGTTCCCAGGTGCCTGGAGGGAACTGTCCGCTATGCACGAATTCCCGTGAATCCAGGAACAGGCGTCCCTCGATTTCGACCATGGGCCAGTCTGAAACACTCTCGAGTTCGACTGGATCATCAGTCGATGATCCGATCGAAGCAGTCATGGCTGGATTATCAATACGTTGCCAGACGTTATAGAGGAATGCGGGATTGGTATACCGCCAGGCGTCGTCCCAGGACGAACGGTCGATAAAGATCCTTACCCAGCCGCCTTCGTCGCCGGGTATGTCGCTGACCGATTCGATGACGGGAGGAAAATATCCGATCCTTCCCTGTGAATCGATCGCCTGGGCATAGATGTCGTAATTACCGTTCCGATAGTCGCTCCATGCGACGATCGCGGGACTGAAGATCTCGGATGTGATCACGGGCAGGGTCTGATTTCCTGCCGCGCCGCAGAGGGGCAATCCATCCGCGGGCCATTGGGCAGTTCCCGAGGCATCTATCCACTGGGTGTATATATCATAATCCGCGCCGCGACCGTCATGCCATGATACGATCACTCCGCCGGCTCCATCGGACTTGATACTGAAAACACTCTGATGCTCCGCAGCCGTACAGACAGGTACTCCGTTGGCAGCCCACATTATCGTTCCCGATGGATCGATCCGCTGAGCATAGATGTCGTTATTGCCGTTTCGGGTGTCTACCCACACAACTATCGCGCCGGATACAGCTCCGGAATAATCGGAGACGATCTGAGGGGTATGTTGATTGCCCGCAGCCGTACAGAGAGCGATGCCATCCGTGGCCCAGATGATCGTGCCCGTTCCGTCAATCCGCTGAGCATATATGTCATATGTATATACGCCAGAGCGATCATCAGTCCAGGTCACGATCGCTCCACCACCCTTGCCATCGGATGCGATCTGCGGTTCATACTGTAACCCCGACGCTACACAGAGGGGTGCTTCGCTCCACTGGGTCGTTCCCATGCTGTCTATACGTTGGGCGAATATATCGATTTCACCGGGAACATGATAGTTCTGCCATACTACGACCGCCCCCCCTCTGCGATCGTCCACTATCTGGAGTTCTGTCTGATCCCAGCCGGCATCGCAGACCTGCTCTCCGTCCTCTGCCCACAGGGCCGTTCCCGATGAATTGATCCGTTGCGCGTAGATATCATAATGGCCGCCGTTTTCATCCTGCCAAGCGATTATAGCGCTGCCGTCATAGTAAGAAATGATCCTGGCATCGGTCTGGTCATAACTCGCCTCGCAGAGGATCATCATTTCACCAGGGGGCAGAAGGGGAGTCCCCGATGCAGAGAGAATCTGGATAAAAATATCAGCATCGCCGAAGACAAGATCTTCCCATACCACGATCGCCCCACCGGATTTGTTAGATGCGATGGCAGGATTATATTGATAGTCAGCTGCCGGATATTCCGTAAAGACAGGAATGCCGCCCTCGGTCCACTCGGTGTTACCCTCGTCATTTATTTTCTGGACTTTGATCGCGGAGTAGCCAGTGCCGCTGTCAGAATCTTCCCACGCGATGAAGGCTCCATCCTCTTCATCGGAGACAATCGTGGGCTTGAGCTGATCGTCAGCGAGCACGCAGATCGGTATTCCATCCTCGATCCACATCGCACGTAGCGACGGGACGGCGACGATAATAACGCAGAGAAGTACTGGAAATATAATCTTCATGGTCTTGTCCATGTTCGATCCTCCTGTTGATCCTGAACACACAGGACGGGGGAGATATCCTTTCCCTGAATTCGAAAAGTATTAATCAAGATATTCGAGTCGATCCGCTTTTTACGCGTACATTATATCATAATCCAGCTGGGATTTGGGAGATATTAGAGACCGGACCCGGAAGCTGAAGATATCAGAATTCCGGGTCCGGCTTTAGTTTTAAGCGGATACAGGCGGGTCTAATCGCTGTTAAGCCGCTTTATGACTCCCCAGCTGCTGGGTTCGACGCCTACAGTGTTGTCGAGATACAGGGCGCTCGGGCAGCAATCGGCATCCCAGTAGATATGGACGTCTCCTGGTGCCACGTCAGTCCAGATCTTGATGATGACCGACTGGTTCGTCAGGTTGATGAAATGCGGGCCTCCGAAATTGAAGTTGTAGGGCATTCCGCATCCCATCGTCAGGTTCGTCACATTTCCCGTAACAGTGGGTGTCACCTGGGTGAAGCTCGCCGGATTTCCCGGTGTTCCATAGCCGACTGCGGCATAGACCGGGTTATTGTGATTCTCATAGTTGTTTGAGAGGTAGAGCACTGCCCAGAAGTTACCCGCGTAGGTCATACTCGCTTCGACCTGTGACGCAGCGTAATACTCCTGTACAGGCTGAAGTACGTCGGCCTGCGCGCAGACGGTGTCCCCGGTTTCGATGTAACCCGGGCCCATCCATTCCCAGTAGGCACCCAGCTGTGGATCCGAGTCTCCCCACCAATAGACCGTCCCCGCCCCGTCGTTGATAAACCACGAGTGGGTTATCGTCTGGGCCGGTCCGGCGGTCGGAAGGCAGGTCAGCACTACAGCCAGACATAAGATTGTACCAATGATTCTCATATTCACCCCCTTTGTGAGACGGCGAGTGTAACATATTAGCTTAAGGAAATCAACTATAAGCATGATAAAACAATCTATACCTAAACACAGGTGGCAAGACTCGGCGGGGGCTACCGAGCCTTCAAAGACTCGACAGCCGGGTTTCTTACTTCCCGGAATCACTCGAAAGAGAAACGTCTTACCTGAGCAGTATCATTTTTCTTGTCTGCTCGATGTTTTTCGCTGTCAATCGGTAGTAATAGACACCACTTGCAACCGGCAATCCCCTGGAGTTCAGCCCGTCCCAGTGCTCATGGTAGCGGCCTGCCTGACGGAACTCCTCGACGACCACCCTCACCAGTCTGCCGGAAGTATCGTAGATCTTCACTGATACATGCGAACCACTCGATAATCCGAACTTCAGCGTCGTCGAAGGATTGAAGGGATTCGGATAGTTCTGCCCGAGATAACTGGCTGCCGGCATGTCGACCGGGTCCTCGCCAGTCAAATCTTCCGGCCCAAGCACCGCGTAGAGACTCGTGTTCCCGTGCCGGTCGACGGCGCAGATCTTGTAGTACGATTCGTACCACAGTTCGTATTCGTCGCTGATCTCCGGGGCGGCAGTCTGCCCGATTTCGGTGGACCCCGATGGATTGAATTCCGCAAAAGACCCGCGATAGACGACGTAGTGCGAGAAATCACTTTCGATATTCGTGTCCCACTCCAGGTCGACACCGGGAGGCCCTTCGGCAGACACTCCGGCAAGGCCGAGAGGGATAGCGGGAGCGAGGTTGTCGAGCGAATAACCGCTGTCTGGCGCGCTGACGTACCATAGGCCGGGATCGAGAGGGTGAGCGCTGACACAGAAGACCTGCATCGGGATCCCTGCAGAAGTAGAATCGTCCCGTGTACTCGCCACATAGAGATACTCATCCTGACGGAAGGCGCTGATCGTGCCGAGGATCTCCCATGTACCGGGAGGGAAGTTTTGCACGGGGAGCAGTTCGGTCGCGGCCAGGAATCGCCTTCCAGCCACTTCAGTGACCGGCCAGTCTGCAAGACATAATTCGCTCAGCGAATGATCCTGAACGGACTCGCCCGTTGACCGGGCGATAGCCGCAAGCATCGCGGGGTCGTCCACCCGCCGCCAGATGTGGTACATGAATATGGGGTACCTGAACCAGCCCTCGTCATCGTACGAATGTTTTTCTATTGTAATCCGCACATAGCCGCCCTGGTCCCCGGCGATGTCGCTGACAGACTCTATGACCGTCGGCCTGTAACCGGGCATTCCCCCCGTATCGACCCATTGGGCATAGAGATCAGGCTTCTGCAAATAACGGTTGTCCGTCCAGGCGACGAAGGCCCCGCCGGATCCGTCCTCTGTGATCCGGTGGTCGTATTTGTTGTCCGTTGTCAAGGCGACAGGGGCTCCGCCCGCTCTCCACTGGAGGATCCCGCCGTTGTCGATCTTCTGCGCATAGATGTCCTCGAATCCATTGCGATAGTCGATCCAGGCTATTATCGCTCCACCGCTTCCGTCGCTTACGATCCGAGGTTGGCCCTGCGTCTCCTTTACATGAGATACATCGACTGCATCCATTCCCCATTCCAGTGTGCCATTGTTCCTGACGCGCTGTGCGAATACGTTTATACCGGTAGAATCATAACGATTTTCGTGCCATGTAATGATAGCTCCGCCCACTTCATCGGAGATGATCTGGGGTGCCTGTTTATCAAAATATTCAGTGGAGACCAGTATCCCGTCAGCGGTCCACATTGTTGTGCCCAGAGCGGAGACGTACTGAGCATAGATGTCGCTGAAGTTCTCACCTCCTCTGCGAGAGTCTATCCATGTGATGATCGCTCCTCCTGCTTCGTCTGAAACGATCTGCGGTTCATCCTCGTCACCAGTTGCCGAACAGATCTCAACACCACTGGTCCCCCACGGGAGTGTTCCCGAAGCGTCTATCCGTTGGGCGTAGATGCCGGAGCTACGCCATGTCACGATCGCCCCACCGGACTCATCGCTAGTGACTTGCAGATCATAATTATATCCTGGAACCACAGATACAAGGATCCCATCGGACGTCCACAAAGTATTTCCCAGAGAGTTTATTCTCTGTGCATATAATTCAGTGTTACTGCCGCGATTGTCCTCCCATATTACGATCGCTCCTCCTGCACCGTCGGCCACGATCTGGAGGCTCTCCTGGTCTCCAGAAGCGACGCAAAGCGGTTCTCCGTCTGTGGTCCATTGGATCACTCCACTTGATTTTATACGCTGCGCGTAGATATCAGAGTCGATGCCGCGATTGTCCTCCCATGCTACGATCGCTCCGCCACCTCCGTCGTTTATTATCTGGGGGTAGATTTGATTTCCTGATGCCGCGCACAGGTTGATGCCATCGACCGTCCAGTCGGGTGATCCGAACTCGTCGATGCGTTGGATATAGATATCGTAGTCGGTCGAGTTGCGAAAGTCACGCCATGTGATCAGGGTATGGCCCGCAAAGGCAAACGCTGTCTCCGGATCAAACTGGGAGTATGGTGCCGTGCAGACCGGGACCCCGTCTTCGCACCAGAAGGCCTGGAGCGCGGGCACTGCGACAAGCAGGGAGCAGAGAATAACTGGAAATAGTACTTTCATGACTTTAGACATGGCCTGTTCTCCTTATACGTGACAGACGAGACACCGAAGACCCCTTCCGGAAGCTTCACAATATTTATGAAATATATTTTCTTTGAGTCATTCCGCATTTAACATGCAGATTATATCATATTTCGGGGATGATTAGGGGATAAAAGCCGTCTCGCCGTCAGGCCATCCGCAGCCTGTGAGCGCGGCCGATCCAAGCGGAAATCGGGTTTCATCGGATCCCGGTGTTTCTCTTTAACACTCGGTCGTCTTCGTGCTAATATACGGTCATTGTGATAGGTAAGACGATCTCACATTACAATATCCTTGAGAAACTCGGCGAAGGAGGGATGGGCGAGGTCTATCTCGCCGAGGATACGAAGCTCCGCCGTACCGTCGCGCTGAAGTTTCTTTCGCGGCAGGCGCTCGGTTCTGACGACGACAAGGCCCGTTTCGTACACGAGGCGCAGGCCGCCGCCGCATTGAACCATCCCAACATCTGCACCGTCCACGCTATAGACGAATCGGACGGGCATACCTTCATCGTGATGGAACATCTCGAGGGGCAAAGCCTCAGAGATATGATCGAGGCTGGGCCTGTCGAACCCGGTCAGGTACGTGAGCTCGCCGCACAGATCGCCGGGGGGATGAACGAAGCGCATAAGCGGGGGATCGAGCACCGCGATATAAAGCCCGAAAACGTAATCATCACGCCCGAGGGGCGTGCGAAGATAATGGACTTTGGCCTGGCGAAGTCGCCTGCCAGGTCGCAGATCACGCGGGACGGCGCGACGCTGGGGACCGTCTCCTACATGTCGCCCGAGCAGGCAATGGGTAGAGATGTCGACTTGCGGACCGATATCTGGTCGCTCGGTGTGATGCTCTACGAGATGATATCCGGCTGCCGCCCCTTCAAGGGCGAATACGACCAGGTGGTGCTCTACTCGATAATGAACAACGACCCCGAGCCTCTAGGCGGACTTCGCGCGGGCGTCCCGCCGGAACTCGAGCAGGTCGTGGTGAAATGTCTCGAGAAGGATATGAGTAAGAGGTATCAGAGTGCTGAGGAACTGCTCCTGGACCTGAAAGGTCCTGGCTCCGATGCGAGCGGACAGCCTCAACGAGCGGGCCAGCCCGCGCCTCGCCCCGCGAGGCGCAGTTTATTCATAACCTCCGCAGTGCTCGTATCATTTCTCGCTATATATATTATTCCAAAGTACTTTACGGATTCTGGCTGGTGGGGGAGCGTTAACCGGACCGACGACCTTAAGATGCTCGCCGTGCTGCCTTTCGAGAACCATGGCCCCGAGACGGACCAATACTTCGCCGGCGGTATCACAGACGCCATAACCGCGCGCCTTGCTTCTCTCAGCGGGCTCGGCGTCATCTCGCGCCAGAGCGCGAAACAGTACAGGGGAAGCAGTCTCAGCGCGCGGGAAATAGGCGAGGAACTCGGCGCTGATTACATACTGGTGGGTACGATACAGCGCGAGCGGCCTCTTGACCCCGCGAGCCGGGTGCGCATCACTCCGCAGCTCATCGAATGCTCGGGCGACATCAACGTCTGGGCCGATTCATACGACGAGGAGATGACCGAGGTGTTCCGGCTGCAGTCTGCGATCGCCGAGCGTGTAGCGACAGAGCTCGACGTCAAGCTGCTCGGGCCAGAGCGGAGGGCGCTGGCCGCGCGGCCGACCCGAAACCTCGAGGCTTACGACTATTACATGCACGGCATCGAGTTCAGCGACAAAAGCGTCGATATGGACGGTTCGCTCGAAGCGATCGGTGTGTTCGAGAAGGCGGTCGAGCTCGATCCTGAGTTCGCCGTCGCCTGGGCGCGCCTCTCGAAGGCGTACAGCTACAGGTACATGATATTCGGAGACAGCGGCGCTCTGGCGGAAGCGAGGCGGGCCGTTGACGAGGCGATGCGGATCGATCCCGGCCTGACCGAGGGACAGCTTGCGAAGGGATTCCTGCATTACCGCGGGAGCATGGATTTCGAGAGGGCGCTGGAGTATTTCCTCGAAGTACAGCGACGGCAGCCCGGTAACGCCGACGCGAACATCGCGATCGGCTATATCAAGCGGCGCCAGGGGCATTGGGATGAGGCGATAAGGAATTTCAAGATGGCGCTCAGGGCCGATCCGCGAAGCTACCTCATCCATGTCGACCATCTCGGCAACACGCTTATCACGATGCGGCGCTATGACGAAGCCGAGAAATACATCGATAGAGCGATTTCGCTCTCGCCCGGCTCGCCCGGCGCGTATTTCGCCAAGGCCCAGATAGCCATCCTGCGCGACGGCGATCCCGCTGCCGCGCGCCGCTACATGCTTACTATGGATGATAACAATTCGCCCGGCGGAGGCTGCCCCGCGTGGATTTACGCCGAGCCGTCGATCTTCAGGATCGCCGACGAATCCGCCACTTCCGAGGGCGACAGGATAGGCAAGCTCGACTGCGTCCCCGCGACCACTTTCGATACTGCGATGGTCACGCTGATCGAGGCGGGAAGCGCCGCTGACAGGAATGACATCGCACGCGCCATAGCCCTGCTTGATTCGTCCCGTGTTATCCTCGAACGTTCCGTGCGCGGCGATGGAAGATCGCTGGAGGCGAACTACTCGACCCTTGCCTTCGTATACGTGTACCTCGGAGCCCGCGATGCCGCCATCAGGGCAGGCGAGCATTCGGTCCAGCTTCTTCCCGTCTCCAAAGACGCCTATCTCGGCCCGAGCTATCTCCACCGCCTCGCCGAACTCTACACTATGACCGGCGAACACGAAGATGCCATCGACCGGCTCGAGATCCTGCTTTCGATCCCCAGTCGGGTGTCGGTGAATCTGCTGCGGCTCGATTCGATATGGGATCCGCTGAGGGGGGATGAGAGGTTTGAGGCTTTGGTGGAGGAGTATTCTGGTGGGGCCGGGGGTTCTGGCGGTTCGAGTGGTTCGTGATAAGGCCTGTCAGGATATTTAAATAGAAATAGTCCTTTATTCTTCAAAGACATCAAAGGGATACATGGTCGGATTTTCGCTTGAAACCTGATTCGGGGAATTTTCTTGACATCTATCCAGTCTACTCCATACTTGGGCTCATAGCGGTCACAACTAGGGACTCACACATTTACAACCTACAGGGAGGCGATAATGCGAAGAGCATTGTTTTCTGGCGCACGTCAGCGTGCGTTTCTGGTTCTTTCGATGCTTGGATTTCTGATCTCCTCATGCAATCCGAAATGCTGTCCTGAGGAGGACGAAGTGGTTTGGCCTCGAGGTACCAAGCATGTAGAACTATATTCCCCGTTTGTCCATGATTTCTTTAGGACATGCGGTCCGACTTCTGGAGATACGAGAGTCACCCTTTGGGGGCATGATCTCGGGACAGTGGATGAGGTCAGGATCCACAGGGACAGTGAACCTTGCCTTGACGTGACATCAGATAACAACAGGGTCTCATTGCTGACTCCTGAGTACGACCCCGGGGAATATGATATTACGATACATTATACGCAGGCTACAGCCGGCTGGGATTATATATCCGGAGAAGGAGAGCTCCCTACAGAAGCGGATATCGAGGCCGCGAAAAAGGATGTCCGTGAAGAATATGAGCTAACAGGAGACTTGAACTTCGATTATGAATATGATGATGTCGTGATTAAGATCACAATAAAAGAGTCAAATGAGACCTACACGGTGACCTGTGATCTGTTCGAGTATGTGGCCATCATCCGCCCCTGTGTGTCTCGTACGCCCCACGAATACGGCGTTGTCCCCTTCGAAGGGGAATGCAGAGATATGGTCAATATCTACGGCTCCAACTTCCTCGAAGGGCTTTCCGTAAAGTTCGGTATATCATATGTGTTACCGGCCGAGATCGAGCTTATAAGCGAGAACGAGATCAGGTGTCCCGTACCATGGGGACCGACTGATGCATGGGTAGACGTCATAGTGATAAATGGTTCCGAGGACTGTGAGGTACCGTGTTCAGGTGATGATGCGGGCGGTATC